>DASSCW010000251.1:0-2478 GCA_035697465.1 Candidatus Limnocylindria bacterium
CGGGTGTCCGCCGAGCTGCCAGTCGCTTCCAGTTGGCCCGGCCCACCGACCCGACTCGGGAATGTGGTGGGTGAACAGGCGGACGGGTCTCAGCACCGGCCGTCTCCATGGCCGAGCTGGCCGACGATTTTCGGTCGGGTCGGCACGGGCGCCGCACCAACGCAGGTGGCCCGATATTGTGCCGCGGGTGACCCCGCGACAGGCGGGAGTGGCGATATTCGCCATCCTCGGCACCGGTCCTGTATCCCACCGGATCTGACAGGCTCGGAAATGGATGCCGTCTCGGACTCAGACTACGTAAGCGCCGAGAAGATCTCGGGCCGAAACCATACCGACTGGCCCTGTCTCGTCGGTGACAAGCAGGTGGCGCACGTAATTTTCCATCATGAGCACCGCCGCCGCCTGAACGGTTGTCTCCGGTGTACAGGTCAGCAGGCGACGACTGTCGAGGTCGCCGGCAGTCGTGGAGTCGAGATCGCTTCCTGCAGCAATTGCCATAACGACGTCACGTTCGGAAACGATGCCATGAACGTGGTCTCCCTCGGTCACGACCAAGGCGCCCACGCCCTCGGCGACCATCCGCTGGGCCATCTGACGCATGGTGGCATCACGACCGACCAGGATGAGGCGATCCGAGACAAACAGCCGTACCCGCTCAGACCCCGAACCCGCTTCCTCCTCTGGCTCATCCGGCGTCGGCTCACTCATCGCCTCTGGACCTCCTCGTCCACTCCGGGGGTTGGCACTGATTATGTTTCTGCGCTGGCAACGGTAAGTGGTAGAGCCGAAGGTCCCTGCCTGTTGCTCGACCGGCGCCGACGCCACCACTTCTCGATCTCCACAGCGACGAACGCCGCGGTGGACAACACGGCGACCACGGCGAGCTGGGCCGGCGAGAGCGCCTCGGTCTGGAACGCCCGCTGGAGCGCCGGCAGGTACACCACGGCGAGCTGCGCGACCAAGCTCAACGCGACTGCACCGGCCAGCCACCAGTTGCTCCTCAGACCGAGGGTGAAGGTGCTCTCCATCTCGGAGCGCACGGCAATGGCGTGGCCGAGCTGAAGGAGCGCGAGGGTGGTGAAGACCATGGTTTGCCACGGCCAGTCTGCGGCGCGGCTCAGGGCCTGCAGCGGGATGACGACGGCAGCCATCAGCAGCCCGACCCAAAGGGCGTGCTGCCACAGGCCGCCGGCCAGGATCGACTCATTGGCCGGCCGAGGGCCGCGGCGCATGACGTTGCGTTCAGCGGGCTCCATGCCCAGGGCGACGGCGGGCAACCCGTCGGTGATCAGGTTGATCCACAGGATCTGGGTGGCCACGAGCGGAACCGGCAACCCGAGCAGCGGGGCCAGCAACATCACCCAGATCTCGCCGGAGTTGGAGGTGAGCAGGTACCGGACGAAGCGCCGGATATTGTCGTAGATGCGCCGACCTTCCTCGACAGCGGCGACTATCGTTGCGAAGTTGTCGTCGGCGAGGACCATGTCGGAGGCTTCCTTACTGACGTCGGTGCCAGTGATGCCCATGGCGACACCAATGTCGGCGCGTTGCAGGGCGGGTGCGTCGTTGACACCGTCGCCAGTCATGGCGACCACCGCGTCGTGCGCCTGCCAGGCGTGAATGATGCGCAGCTTCTGTTCCGGAGTAGTCCGGGCGTACGCGGCGACCGAGCCGACTTGGGATGCGAAGCCGTCGTCATCGAGGGCTGCCAGCTGGTCGCCGGTGAGCAGGTTCCGTTTCTCACCTCCGTCCAACAGACCGATGCGCCCGGCAATGGCACCTGCGGTGCCCGGGTGGTCCCCGGTGATCATCACGGGGGTGACGCCCGCCGCGCGACACTTCGCCACGGCGTCGCCTACCTCGGCACGAGGCGGATCGGCGATGCCGACCAGGCCGGCCAGCCGCAGCCCGGCCTCGAGATCCTCCAGCCGGTCCGGAAGCGACTCGGCATCCCGCTCGGCCAGGGCGAGAACGCGGTACCCCTCCGCGGTGAGCCGATCGGCATCTCCCGCGCCGTGGCGGCCAGATCCGCGTCTTGGTCCCGGAGCAGCGGAGCCAGCGCCTCAACGGCACCCTTGACCGCGACCCAGAATGCGTCGCCGCACTTGTGCACGGTGGTCATTCGGCGCCGGCTGGCGTCAAAGGCCACCTCCCCGTGGCGCGGGAGCCGGGCATCGAGCTCGCCGGCGTCCACACCGAGCCGGCCGGCTAGTGCGGCCAAGGCGCCCTCGGTCGGATCCCCGCTGAGCGTCCACTCGCCATCCGGGTCCGACGGCGGATGCAGCACGGCATCGTTGCAGGCAGCCGCCACCTGCGCGAGCCGCTGCAACCGGGTGTCGCCGCCATCCGGCCCGTACACCTCACCCTCAGGGGCGTACCTGCGGCCGCTGACGGTGTAGGTCCCGGCGGGCGTCCACATCCGCTCGACCCTCATCCGGTTCTCGGTCAGCGTGCCGGTCTTGTCGGTGCAAATCACTG
>DASSCW010000252.1:0-3776 GCA_035697465.1 Candidatus Limnocylindria bacterium
GGCAGCCCACGCGTCCCCCGCGGCCCGACCCGGGCGACGGCCGCCAACCCGGCCGGGCTCACCGGCCGGCAGGTCGAGGTGCTGAGGTTGCTGGCCGACGGGCTCAGCAACGCCGAGATCGCCGCGCGCCTGTCGCTGTCGGCCAAGACCGTCGAGCACCACGTCTCGGCGCTGCTGGCCAAGCTCGAGGTCGGGTCGCGTCGCCAGGCCGCAACGGTCGCGCACCGCCTCGGGGTCACCGCCACCAAAGATGGGGGTCCTGGCGCCTGAGATAGGGGCAGCCCCCCGATCCCTTCCGCCTGCTTCGCCTCCTAGGCTGCGCCGGGAAGTCGGTCCAGGAGGTGGAGTATGAACAGGCGACCTCTGGTTGTCTTGGCGCTTGCAGTGTTGGTCCTCTGGGCGGCTGTGGCCGCGCCCGCGCGGGCGCGCGCGCGGTCGGTGGCGACGGTCGCCAGTCCGCGGGTGGTGCTCGACTGGAATGCGACGGCAGTGGCGACGCTGCTTGCCAGCGGGAAGCCGCAGCCGGAGTCGATGGTCTACATCGGCTTGACGCAGGCGGCGGTGTACGACGCGGTGATTGCGATCGAGGGCGGCTTCGAGCCGTACCTGATCGTGCCCGCTGTGCCGCCGGGCTCGTCGTCGCCGGCGGCGGCTGCGGCGGCCGCCTACGGCGTGCTTGTCACCTACTTCCCCGCGCAGAAGCCGGCCTTGGACGCGGCGTACGCGGCCTCGCTGGCCGACATTCCAGACGGGCCGGCCGAGGATCGCGGCGTGCTCGTCGGGCAGCAGGTCGCGGCAGGTCTGGTCGCGGCCCGGATCGATGACGGGCGTGACGATCCCGAGACGTTCGCGCCCACGCCTGGGCCGGGCGTGTGGCGGCCGACGCCACCCGCGTTGTTGGCGGCGCAGACGCCGTGGATGGCGACGATGAAGCCGCTTCTGCTCCGCAGCGCTGCGCAGTTCCGGCCGGCGCCACCACCGGCGCTCGGCAGCATGCGATACGCACGCGACTTCAGGGAGACTCGGCTGTACGGCGCGAAGAGTGGCTCGCTGCGGACGGCCGAGCAGACGGAGACGGCGCGCTTCTGGACCGAGCTCGTGCAGCAGCAGCACAACCGCACGCTCCGCAACCTCGTCACGCGACTCGGGCTCGACCTCCGGGAGGCGGCGCGGGCGCTGGCGCTGGGGACGGCGGTGATGGCCGATTCGCTGATCGCGTGCTGGGACGCCAAGTACGCCTACGGCTTCTGGCGGCCTGTGACCGCGATCCCCGCGGGCGACACGGACGGCAACGATCGCACCGCGGCCGACCCGGCCTGGGAGCCGCTCGCGCCGACCCCGAACCACCCGGAGTACCCCTCGGCGCACACCTGCGTGACAGCCGGTCTTGGAGCGGCCGCCGCCGCGCTGGTCGGCCGCGACCGGATCGAGCTCGACGTCGCCAGCACGGTGACCGGGACGACCCGCCACTTCCACCACGTCAACGATCTGGAGCGCGACATTGAGAACGCGCGCGTCTACGTCGGCTACCACTGGCGCACCTCAGGCGAGGTGGGTTCTCGGCTCGCCGAGCGGATCGCCCGCTGGGCGCTGCGGCGTCATTTCCGCGCCACCCACCACAGCGCGGGCTAGGGTCCGCTCAACGACCCGACCACGGGTCTGCGACCAGAGCAGGGCTCCGGCGTTCCCTCGTAATGTCCGTTCATCTGGGGATGATCCCGAGGGTGACGAGGGGCCGGGTGGGGTCGCGGGCGTGGTGTCGGAGGGCGGCGGCGAGGTTGATCGGCCCGGCGCGGCATAGCGCGCCGATGGCCAGGTTGCGCAGGCAGGCCATGACGTGTGGGCCGGCGCCGGTGCGCAGCTGGGAGCCGTCCTCGGCGAAGGTGGTGTCGCGGAGGTAGTGCAGGCCGTTCTCGATCGCCCAGTGCCCGCGGAGGTAGTCGGCCAGGCGGGCAGGGCTGGCCTGGGCGAAGGTGAGGCTGGTGATCGCATAGACCGTCACGGTCCGCCACCGCCGGGTCCGAAGCTGGCTTACGGTGCCGCGATCCAGGACACCGCGTCTGCCTGTGGAAGAGGCCGGAGGGCTTCCCTGAGAAGGCCCCGATCAGACTCAGAAGGATGAGGCATGGGGCGTGCGACGCGGGCACGCGACTTGTTGTCGCCTGTCCAGGAGTCGTCGAGGTGCCCATCAGGTTGGAGGACCCCATCGTTGCCGCCGCCCTCATCACGGGGATGAGCGCGGTCGCCGTCGCCATCGTCAACGGCCTGTTCCAGACCATCTGCACGTGGATGCAGAACCGATCGACGAAGCCGCCGGCTAACAAGCCTCGGCGGAAGCAACGCAAGAAGCGCCACCGGCCATCGGAGCTGGCTCGACCACCACCGCAAGATGATGTGGCCGCCTGGCAGGCATCTGGTACCCCGTTCCCCGTTTCCGCGCTGCGGACGAGGAAGATCGAGGGGGAGGACTAACACCCGCATCTCGAGACGTAGATCCCAGCCGACCGGCGGGCCGTTGGCTGGCTGGGCGCCGCACAGCCGGGTCGGCCTCACCGGCATGCAGTGGAGGTGGTCGGCGCTGATCATCGCCCGAAGCAGCGCAACCACAGGGGATCTGGCCACACGCTGACGCTGGAGGCCGCCATGGCGGCGCCAGCGATCACGGGGTCCAGGAGTCCGGCGTCCCGCCGGATCACCGCCGTGTTGTAGCCGAACGCCAGAACAGGTGCTGCACGATGGTGCGGTAGGTGCGCCGCGACAGTGCGATGGGGCGGGCCACCCCCTGCAGGTCGCCGCGCAGCAGGGTCAGGTCGCTGGCCTGGATGGCCACGTCGGTGCCGGTCCCGATGGCGATGCCCAGGTCGGCCTGGACCAGGCGGGGGCGTCGTTAATCCCGTCACCGACCATCGCCACCACCTTGCGCTCGGCCTGCAGGTGGGCGGCCTCGCCCCTGGTGCCTCGGGGTCGAAGCCACAGCGACGCCTGCGTGGGCTGCATCGTCTGGTCGACCACCGCCAGCAGCTCGAGTTCGAGGCGCAGCTCGAGCTCGAGGAGGAGTTCCCGGTCGGCGAGGCCTTCCTCGACGAGGACGACGACATCCCCCGGCCACTGGACGAGCTGGACCGGCTGGATCAGCTCACGGAGGCGTGAGCGGCGGCGCCCAATCCAGCGGCGGACCCGCCGCCGACGAAGGGCTCATGGGCGCAGAAAACAGCAGGGGAATCGTGAAGGCGATCCGTTGGCCGTTGCTAGCGCTGGCGGTCGCTGGCCTGGGGATCGGCGTCGCCGTCGCGCTGGATCGAACCGCGGCCCGCGAATGGGCGCTGACCATTGGCGCTCCGGCGCTGACCGTGCTGCTCCCCGTCGGCCTGATCTGGCTGGTGGTGGCCGTCATCAGGCACGTGGCTGGCGGCTCAGGATCGCCGCTAGGTGGCGGTAGCCGAGGATCTCGTAGCCCACCAGGATCGTCGTTAGGTAGGTGAGGCAGGCGCCGCGCCGGGCCGGGTTCTGGACGCGACCCGGAACCACTGGTCGAACTCTATCTACTTGACGCGCGCTTGCGGCCGGTCTCCAGCTTGTTGCGGACCTTCCGCATGACCTGAGCGGCGAGCACCTGGTCGTGGGCGTCCAGGAATCCCCCGCACGGCCGTCCCAGATCACCAGCTGGCGAGGCGCCCGCGACAGGGCCTTGCTGACCGTGTCGTCGCGGTCGGCAGCCAGCGCCAACCGACACGACCAAGCGCCGAGACGACCTGCATGGATGCGGGCGCCACAAC
>DASSCW010000253.1:0-5475 GCA_035697465.1 Candidatus Limnocylindria bacterium
TCGGTCCCCACCTCGCCCTCCGTCGCCTCCAGGCCGAGCTCTTCGACCAGCTCCATGGTCAGGATGTGGTCGGTCGAGCCGGTGTCCAGGATCACCTTGGTGGGCACGCCGTTGACCGTTGCACGGGCCATCGGCGCGTGAGTCGGCGGTCCGTCGCCGACATCGAAGGTGATCGGTTCGTCAAGGAGGATCGACGGTGAGGCGGTGGCATCGGGCATGCCGAGAGCGTAGCAACCGGCGCGCTACCCTACCGCCATGAATGGGTACTCGGCAGTGGACGCGGCCGCGCGCGCCGGGGTCCAGGTCGAATTCTTCAACCAGTTGCTGGAGCTGGGGCTGGTGCGGGCGGATCCCGATGGACTGTTCGACGCGGCTGAGGTGCGGAAGGCACACCTGATCAAGCTGCTCGAGGCAGGCGGGATCGCTCCGGACGACCTTGCCAGCGTCATACGGTCGCAAGGATTGTCACTCGACTTCATCGGCAGCGCCGGCTATCGAGTCTTCGCGCTGACGTCGGAGACGACATTCAGCGAGCTCGCGGAACGCAACGGCCTTCCCGTTGAGCTGCTGCTCGTCATTCGCGAGGCCATGGGTGGGGTGGAGGCGCGGCCCGATGACCTCATGCGCGACGATGAGCTTGAGGTCGTTCCGCTGGTCGAGCTGCAGCTGGCGGAGGGTCTGCGACCCATCGCCATCGAGCGCACGCTGCGCGTCTACGGGGACAGCCTGCGGCGCATCGCAGAAGCAGAGGCCGAATGGTGGCGGACCGATCTCGTGGGACCGATGCTCGCGCGTGGCCTGACCGAATCCGACGTGGCGGCCCGCGCGGGTGACATATCGCCGCGCCTCTCCATCGCCTCGGACCGAGCCACGATGGCGATCTATCACGCGCAGCAGCGTCATGCATGGACCACGAACATCGTGGGTGGCATCGCAGGCGCCTTTGCGCGCGCAGGTCTCCGCTCGCAGCGCGAGCAGTATCCGGCGATGTGCTTCCTGGACATCACCGGATATACGCGACTCACGCAGGAGCAGGGCGACGAGGCAGCCGCCGGCCTGGCGACGAAGCTCAGCCGGCTCGTGCAGCGTACATCGCTCCAGTTCGGCGGCCGGGCGGTGAAATGGCTCGGCGACGGCGTGATGCTCCACTTTCCTGATCCCGGACAGGGTGTCGTTGCTGCGCTCGAGATGGTCGGTGGCGCCTCAGATGTCGGTCTCCCACCTGCCCACGTCGGCCTGCACAGCGGACCGGTCATCTTCCAGGAGGGCGACTTCTACGGGCAGACGGTGAACATGGCCTCACGCATTGGTGAATACGCCCGCCCTGGCGAAGTGCTCGTCAGCCAGGAAGTGGTGGACGCCGCTGCCGACGCCCCCGTCACCTTCCGGGAGATCGGGCCGGTGGAGCTGAAGGGCGTGCCTGTCGCGATGCGTCTCCACTCCGCGCACCGCGGGCGATGACTCCGGCGCCACGAAACGATCCCGCTCGTGCTGTCGAGCGCACCTACCTGACCCTTACCCTGCTGACGACGCTCGCTTCGTCGTTCATCTGGGGCATCAACACGATCTTCCTTTTGGACGCGGGCCTCACCAATGTCGAGGCGTTCGCCGCCAACGCGTTCTTCACGGTGGGAATGGTCCTGTTCGAGATTCCCACAGGGATCGTGGCCGACACCCGCGGGCGCCAGTTCTCGTACGTGCTTGGGACCGCGACGTTGATGTTCTCGACGCTCCTCTACCTGGTGATGTGGCAGGTGTCCGCGCCGCTGTGGGGCTGGGCGATCGCCTCGATCCTGCTGGGCCTCGGCTTCACCTTCTTCTCCGGCGCGACTGAGGCGTGGCTGGTCGATGCGCTGGCGGCGACCGGCTTCCAGGGCCACCTGGAGCACGTCTTTGGTCGCGCCCAGACCGTGGGTGGCGCGGCCATGCTGGTCGGCAGCGTGGCGGGCGGCGTCGTGGCGCAGATCACCAACCTGGGGGTGCCCTACATCCTGCGGGCGGCGATCCTGGGCATCAGCCTGCTGGTGGCCCTCCGCTTCATGCGGGACATCGGCTTCAGCCCGGAGCGCGGTGTCGGACCCATCGATGCCATAAAGACCGTGGTGCGCGGCTCGATCGATTCGGGCTTCCGCAACCCGCCGGTACGCTGGTTGATGCTGTCCATCCCGTTCACCGCCGGTACCGGGATCTATCTCTTCTATGCCGCGCAGCCCTACCTCCTCGAGCTTTACGGCGACGAGACCGCGTACAGCATCGCGGGCCTGGCGGCCGCCATCTTTGCCGGGGTCCAGATCGCCGGCGGCATGCTGGTGCCGTGGGCCCGTCGAGTCTTCCGGCGCAGGACCGATGCGCTGCTGGGCGGCGGAATCGTGAGCATCGGTTTCCTCGTCGTGCTTGGGCTGCAGCCGGGTTTCGTGGTGGCGATCCTCCTGCTGGCGGCATGGTCGTTCGTATCCGCCATCACCCGCCCGATGCGCCAGGCCTACCTGAACGGCGTGATTCCGTCCGAGCAACGGGCGACGGTCCTCTCCTTTGACTCGCTGATGGGTTCGGCCGGGGGCGTGGTGGCGCAGCCGATCCTGGGCCGGATCGCCGACCTCAGCGGCTACGCAACCACCTACCTCGTCTCGGCCGGCGTGCAGCTGGCGGCGCTGCCCTTCGTCCTGCTGGCCCGGCGCGAGCGCGCCCCCTCCGACCCGATCGAGATCGACGCCTGAGCTAGCTCCGGCCAGAGCGCAGCGAAATGACCTCCGTCTGCTGCGACTTGCCCTTCAGGTCCAGCTGTTGCGTCGGCAGCGTGGCGTCCAGCCCGGCCGCCATGGCGGCATCGGTCGTCACCAGGATCTCCCCCGGTTTGGCGAGGGCGGCCAGGCGTGCGGCGACATTGACTGCGTCGCCGAGCGCGGTCATGGCGGCATGGGGGCCTTCGCCCACGGCACCCATCCAGGCCGGGCCGGTGTGCACGCCGGCGCCCAGCGGGACCCATGGACCGCCGGGCTCATCGTGGCCGGTGGCCTTCATGAGCGCCTGCGCGGCTTCCACCGCCCGCTTCGCATGCTGCTCGCCGGCCAGCAGCGGCGCGAATGTCGCCACCAGCTCGTCGCCCACGAACTTGTCCACGAACCCGTCGTGGTCGACCACCGCCTTGGCCGCCGTGTCGTAGAAGCGGTCGAGGATCGCGCGGAACTCACCGGGCGACATCGTCTCGGCCAGGCTGGTGGACCCGCGAATGTCGGCGAAGAGCAACGAGAGCTCGATCTCCGCACCGCCGTGGTTGTCCGTCACGAACGTGAAGCAGGCGTTGCACAGGTTCGGATTGTTCTCGGCCGGCCGCTTTCCGATGACTCGCATGAGCGGCGCGCCAATCCCGCCGAAAGGCGCTGCACACAGCCGGCAGCGAGGGTTGGATGGCAGCCGCTTATAGATGGCCCGTTTCCGACGCTCGCTCTCGCTGCCGTGCAGCAGGAATTCGCGCCAGAACTCCTCGTTCGCGTTCGGCGGCGGCTTCTCGTTGAGCACGCGACCTCCTGTGGGCTACAGCCTACAGAGGGCCGCAACCTCATCCAGCGGCCAGGCGCGCGAGGAGCCCGTCGTAGATCGGCAACGTGGCGTCAAGGAGCTGCGCGTCGTCCATCCGCATACCCATGCCTCGGACGATGGCATCCAGGCCGGCCGCCTCCGGAGCGTCGTAACGCTCGTCTTCGACATCGGCCTCATGAACGATGCGCGCGAGGGCGGCGAGTCCGGGCGCCTCGAGCCTGTGGTGACGGATCATCACCTCGAAGGTGCAATCACCGTCGTGGTGGCTGAACGGGTGGCCGGCCACATCGAACGGCGTGGCGTCGTCCGGCAGGTCCGAGGGATCGCTCACGAAGACGAAGGTCGCGTTTTCGTCAAGATTCCGCCGAATCAGCCACGCGCAGGCGGTCCGATCGACGTGGCACTCCTGCCGGGTCACCCATTTCATTGCGTCACCTCCACGTTCGCCAGGCCTTCAACGGCCTCGTGAGCCGCTCGTCCGGATGAGACCTCAAAGTAGTCGCGAGAACCGATGCGGCGGAGCTGTCGCCTCAGCCGCCCCAGGGCCCGCTTGCGCTCTCCCTCGTCATCACCAGTTTCCGCCGCCTCACGCCTGACGGTCTCGTACTCGGCGGCGACTGCTGCCGAGATCATCTCCACGTACTCACGATGGGTCGCGGCCGAGTCCGGCTGGGCGATCCACACCGCCGCAGTGCCCTGTTCCTCGCGGATGGTCGCCGCCAGCCACTGCAGGTGCTCCCGGTTCCGTGGGGTATGCGGCAGTGCGAAGAGTCCATCGCTGACCAGCAGTGCGCCGAGCCGGCGCAATGCACGCCAGAGGGCGATGCGCGGCGCAGACGGTTCCCGCGGCAGGCGGTACACCAGGAACACCCATTGGTTGCTGGAACGTGTAACCACGGTTACAGTCTACCCCATGCCCGAGCTCACGCGACCGCGTGTCGTGACGACCCTCTTCATGGCCGAAGGCGTCACCCGCGTGGGCGACGCGATCACGATGGTGGCGCTCCCGCTCACGGCCATCCTGGTCCTCGACGCGTCCCCCGCCGGGCTCGCGCTTATCGGAGCTGCCCAGGCGGCGCCGATTCTTCTGCTGAGTCTGCCGGCTGGCGCATGGGTCGATCGGCGTGCCCGTCGGTGGTCGATCCTGGTGACGGCCGACGTTTTCCGGGGCTTCCTCCTGGCGAGCGTGCCGATCGCTGCGGTGATGGGCGTGCTGTCGTTACCGTTCCTCGCCGGCGTCGCACTGGCGGCCAGCGCGTGCGGGACGCTTTTCGACCTGGCTTTCGCCGGGTGGGTGCCGAGGCTGCTGGCCGGCGATGCGCTGCACCGCGCAAATGCGCGCATCGAGCTCGCACGCTCCGCCGCTTCGGTGACCGGACCGGCCATCGGGGGCGTGCTCGTGGCGGCTCTCACCGCCCCATTCGCGTTGCTGGCAGATGCGGCGTCGTTCATCGGCTCGGCTGCGCTGATCGCGCGCGTGCGGGCCGGGGAGCCAATTCCGCCCGCGCCGACCGCTCGCGCGCCGCTTCGCACGGAGCTGAGCGCTGGGCTGCGCTTCATCGGCCGCCAGCCCTTGGTGCGAGCGGTGACGTTGACGGCTGGCATCAACAACCTGGCTCGCTCGATCGCGATGTCGGTGGCGGTCCTCTATCTGGTCGACAGCGCCCGAATGGACGCCGCCCAGATCGGCCTGGCCTTCGCTCTCGGCAACTCCGGGTTCGTCATCGGAGCGCTCGTGAGCCGGAGATTGAGCGAGCGGCTGGGGATGGGCAGCACGATGCAGCTGGGCGTAGGGCTGTTCGGTCCGTCAATGCTGCTCTTCGCGGCCGCGCCGCCATCCCTCAGCGGGCTCGCATGCACGCTGATGATCTTCGCGCACGGGTTTGGCATCGCGGTTCACAACGTCAACCAGGTGACCGTACGGCAGGTGCTCAC
>DASSCW010000254.1:0-11624 GCA_035697465.1 Candidatus Limnocylindria bacterium
GAGGCCGACCGCGGAGCAGACGCGCTGGACCACGCGGTCGGGATCGGCGACGTCCGGGCCGATCAGCCCGGTGATCTTCTGGGCCGCGGCCTCGGGGGCATCGTCGTCGGCGATGCCCGCGGCCTGGCGGACGACCTCCACGATCGGCCAGAAGGTGATTCCATCGCCATACGGCAGGCAGCGTCCACGCAGCACGGCAGCGCGCTCAGCGGCCGCATCCACGAAGTCGGCGATGAGGCGCGACTTGCCGACGCCGGCGTCGCCGATGACCGTCACCAGCCGGACCTTGCGGTCACGGATCGCCTCGTCGAAGGCCGTCCGCAGCTCGGCCACCTCGGCGTCGCGGCCGACGAGCGGCGATCGATGGGCGGCCTGCGGCGCGGCCTCCGACCGGAGGGACACGAGGCGGTAGGCCGGGACCGGCTCTGCCTTGCCCTTGAGGGTCAGTGGCTCGACCGCCTCCACCTCGACGTGGTCGCGGACCAGCTGGTAGGTGAGATCGCCGATCAGGACTTCCATCGCCGGCGAGGCCTGCTCGAGGCGAGCGGCGACGTTGACCGCGTCCCCGTCGGCCAGGCGCTGGTCGGCGTTCGGATCGGCGGTGGCGACGACCTCGCCGGTGTTGACGCCCATCCGGGCGGCCAGACTGATCCCGTAGCCCAGCTCGAACTCCTGGTTGATCTCGTGCAGGCGTGCCTGCATCCCGAGCGCAGCCCGGACCGCGCGGAGTGCGTCGTCCTCGCGGACCTTGGGCAGGCCGAAGACCGCCATGATCGCGTCGCCGATGTACTTCTCGATCTTGCCGCCGTGGTGCTCGAGGACGTCGGCCATGGCCGCGAAGTAGCGGTTCTTGATCTCGTGCAGCGCCTCGGGGTCGATCATCTCGCCGAGCGAAGTCGATCCCTTCAGGTCCGAGAAGATGATCGTGACGGTCTTGCGGAGCTCCTGCGGCGGCAAGGCCTGGGCGAGGGCCGTTCCGCAGTAGCCGCACAGCCGGAACTTGGCGGGGTTCTGCTCTCCGCAATTCGGGCAGGCGACCGTCTCCATTGTCACGATGCTGAGTGTACGGTCAGTCCAACCCTCGGACGAATGCGGCGATGCGCCCGACGGCCTCGTCCAGGACCGATCGCAGGCCGTGCCCGACGCCGGGGTAGATGTGCAGCTCCGCCCGTGGGAGGCGACCGACAGCCTCGCGCAGCAGCCCGACCTTTGCGAAGGGATCGCGATCCCCGGACAACAGCAGCACCGGACACGCGATCTGCGGCCAGTGTTCCGTCCGTTGGTCCCAGCGGTCCGGCGCGCCCGGCGGATGGAGCGGATAGGAGATCAGCACCAGCCCTCCGACCTCCCCTTCGGCTGCCAGCAACGAGCCGACGCGACCACCGAAGGACTGTCCGCCCACCACCGTCTCTGCACCGAACGGCGCGGCCGCACGGTACACGGGGAGGGCGCGCTCGGCGGTGCCGCGCGGCAGCTGGACTGCCCTGGCGGTGATGCCGGCCGCCGCCAATCCTCGGACGTAGGGCGCCATGCTCGCCGGGCCGCCAGAGGCACCCGGCGCCAGGTGCACGATGCGCTCCACCACGCCGCAAGCCTACCCTGACCGGAAGGCCCACAATCGCATGACATGAGACCGATGACCGAGCGCCAACCCTCGCGTGTCGCGGCCGCCCTGGCAGGCCTGGTGGCGGGCGGCCTGGGGCTGGGCTTCGCCGAGCTGGTTGCCGGCCTGCTGCCGGGAGCGGCTTCGCCGGTGCTGGCCATCGGCTCACTCCTCATCACCCTGCAGCCGCCGAACGCCAAGCAACTCGTCGTCGACCTGTTCGGCACCGCCGACAAGCTGGTGCTCAACCTGGCCGTCCTCGTCGGCGCGTTGGTCCTGTCGGCGGTGCTCGGCCTGCTGGCGCGGCGACGGATGGTCTGGGCACAGGCCGGCTTCGTGGGGCTCGGCGTGCTGGCGCTCTTCGCCGCCGTCCGCGACCCGCTGTTCGACTTGGTGCTGTCTGGGCTGGCCGGGGTCGTCTCCGTGGCGATCTCGATCATTACCTTGCCACGAATCCTGCGCGCGGCCGCGCCCCGCAATGGCGAGGAGCCGCGCATGCTGGACTTCGACCGGCGCCGCTTCCTGGGCTCCAGTGTTGCCCTGGCCGGCGCCGCCCTCAGCTCCGGTGTCATCGGCCGCGTCCTCCTGGAGAACCGCGCGGCCGCGTCGGCTGCAGTGCCGAGCATCCCTGACGCGTCGGCGACTGCCGCTCCGCTGCCCGCCGGCGCCGAGCTGTCGGTGGACGGCATCACGCCGCTGGTCGTGCGCAATCCCGACTTCTACCGGATCGACACCAGCCTGCTGACCCCTCGGTTGGACGTGGCCGACTGGCGGTTGACGGTCGACGGCATGGTCGATCGCCCGTTCACGATTGACTACGCCGAGCTGGTCGCGATGCCACTGGTCGAGTCGTACGTGACGATTGCCTGCGTCAGCAACGAGGTCGGCGGCAACCTGGTCGGCAATGCGTTATGGCGTGGCGTCCGCCTGCGCGAGCTGCTGGAGCGCGCGGGGATCCAGGACGGCGCCACCCAGGTCGTCGGTCGTTCGTTCGACGGCTGGACGGCTGGCTTCCCCACGGCCTGGCTCGATCCACCCGATCGCGAGGCGCTCGTGGCGGTGGCCATGAACGGCGAGCCCCTCCCCCCGGAGCATGGATATCCCGCACGGCTGATCGTGCCAGGGTTGTACGGCTACGTGTCCGCGACGAAGTGGCTGACCAACATCCAGCTCACCACGCTCGAGGACTTCGACGGTTACTGGGTACCCCTCGGGTGGGCCAAGGAGGCGCCGATCCTGACGCAGTCGCGCATCGACGTGCCACGCAGTGGCGCTTCGGTCCCGGAGGGGCCGCAGCCGGTTGCCGGTGTCGCCTGGGCGGTGGACAGGGGGGTGTCGGCGGTGGAGGTGCAGGTTGACGATGGGCCGTGGCAGGCTGCCGACGTGTCGGCCCCGATCTCCGACGCAACCTGGGTGCAGTGGCTCTTCCGCTGGGAGGCGACATCCGGCTCCCACACCCTTCGGGTGCGTGCCACCGATGGCGACGGCGAAGTGCAGACGGACCAGGTGACGCGACCGCCTCCGGATGGGGCGCGCGGCCACCACGCGATTCAGGTGAACGTCGGCTAGCTCCGCGCCTTGACGGCGCGCGCAGAATCGGGTCCGTGCCTTCGCCCCGAGCTCCGCTCGTCATCGTCAACCCAGCGGCCGGGATGGGGCATGCCCACCACCTGGAGCCGCGCATTCGCGACTCCCTGGCGGGCTCCGGCGTGGAGGCGCGGCTGCTCGAGACGAGGGAGCCGGGACATGCCGAGCGCCTGGCCGCCGCGGCAGCCGACCTCGGCCACGATCGCGTGGTGGCCGTAGGCGGCGACGGCACCATCCATGAGGTGGTCAACGGCCTGATGGCTGCCGGGCTGGGGCCGAACGGCGGCCGGCCGGAGCTGGGCATCGTGCCGGCCGGCAGCGGCAACGACGTCGCGCGCAGCCTCAACCTGCCGCGCGCGCCGCTCGAAGCCCTGGGGGTCGCCCTCGGAGGGAGCACTCGGCCACTCGACCTTGGGCGTGCGGCTCAGGACGGAGAGGTCCGCTTCTTCGCCGCCGCCGGCGGCACAGGCTTCGACGCCCAGGTGGCCTACACCATGGCCACCAAGACGGCGCGCTGGCAGCGAGGTCGCGCCGGCTACTTCCTGGCCACCCTGAACGAGCTCCGTCGCTATCGGAATCGAGAGCTGCGTCTACGCCTCGCAACTGACGAGGGCGCCCGAGCCATCGACGGGCGTTTCCTTTTCGTGGCGTTCGCCAACGGCCCCTTCTACGGCGGTGGCATGCAGATCTGCCCCGACGCATCCATCGCCGACGGACTGCTGGACGTCTGCCTCGTGGGTGACATCTCGAGGTTGGGCGCAATGCGCGAGCTGCCCGGGATCTATCGGGCCGCCCATGTCGACCATCCGCTGGTGGAGATCGTTCGCGTACGCGAGCTGGCAATCGAGGGTCAGGCTGGCACGCGGGTGCACCTCGACGGTGAGCCGTTGGGCGAACTGCCCGTACAGATTTCCGTCCGGCAGGGAGCGGTGGACGTGGCTGTTCCGCCGCAATCGGCTAGCGTAGGAGCGTGATGAGTGAAGAGGCGACAGAGCAGATCCGCCGCGGCCAGCGCCTGGTTGCCGCCGATGGACGGTCGATCGGGAAAGTTGACGCCGTCTTCGCCGACTACCTGCTGGTCAGGACCGGCGGCCTGTTGCCGGTTGACCTGTACGTGCCGCGGCCGGAGGTGACTGCGAACGGGCAGGGGAGCCTCGTGACCGAGCTTTCGCCCGATGCGGCCTACGAGGCATGGCATCGGCCCTTGAAGCGAGCGCCGCATGACTGAGCTGTTGCCGGGGGATGCGCTGGCGCTCCTGCGCGATGCGCGCGAGGTCAGCATCGAGACGCGCTCCGCCCCGGACGTGCCACCGCATCGGACCACCATCTGGATCGTGGTGGATGAGCAGGATCGGACCTTCATCCGCACCTTCCGCGGGCCCGGCAGTCGCTGGTACAGGGAAGCACTGGCCGGCGACAGCGTCGGCATCCTGGTCGATGGCCAGCGGATCGAGGCCACGGTCGAGCATGCCGACGACGCGGAGCGGATCGAAGCGTGCTCGGAAGCGTTTCGTCGCAAGTACAGGACGAGCCGCGCCTCGCTCGCCGGGATGCTGGTGCCCGAGGTCCTGCCAACCACGCTGGAGCTGCATCCCGCTCGCTAGGTCGCCAGGGTCAGGCGGATCTCCGCTTCGAGGCGGCGAATCGTTTCTCTGCCTGATCGATGGTGAGTCCCTGCGCCCACGTCGCTTCGAACGACGCCTTCAGCACCATCGCCAGCGAAGGGTGCTCCACCACCATGATCGTCAGGTCGCGGCCGGACCCGACCGGGTCCTGCATCCCGAACATCACGATCGTCTCGTCGATGATCACCAGCTTCAGCGGCAGCTCGTCGACGAAGCGCGCCTCTTCGCCGGCGCTGATGAAGCCGCGGATGCCGCGGACAACGTTCGCGTCGTCGAAGGCGCTCATCTCATAGACGCTGCGCGCGCGATGCGCGCGCGTCACCTCCAGGCCCTCCAGGTTCTCCTGTGGCGGCGTGGCGTAGGGCGGCTTCGTGAAGACAAGGATCTCGCGCTTGACGCCCGCCTGCAGCTCAGCGAACCGCTCGTTGATGGCCCCCGCGTCGCGGAGCACCTCGATGTACTCGAGCGGATCGGTGTGAGCCTGGCCGGAGGCGAAGGCCGGCGCGAGCTCGGCGATCACCGTCTCCGCGCTGCGCTCCAGGTCGGCGAGGTAACGGCGATGGGAGGCGACCAGCCGCTCCACCGCCATCTCCGGCGCCACCGCCGCGTACTTGACGACCGACCCGGGTCGAGTTGACGCAAGGCCCTTCTCCACCAGGCTGCCGAGGACGTCGTAGATGCGCTGGCGAGGCAGCTCGGCCTGCCGCGCGGCCTGCGCCGCCGTGAAGGAGTCGCGTCCCAGCAGGGCGACGTAGGCCTTTGCCTCGTACGTGGTGAGGCCCAGGCTGGTCAGGTCGCGGATCGAGCGCGGGGTAGTGGGCATCGGTCCGCAGCCTACGGCACCACCGATCGTGGTGCAAAGGTCCGTGCCCGGTGACACCGGGGCAAGTGGCACCGTCCGCCAGGTCGCGATGGCATCGGTCATGCGGTACCCTTGAGGTGCCATGCCAGAGCCTCAGACAGCCGATTCGAACCCCCAGGCGGAGGCCTTCTATGCCCATGTATCGGGCGGTGGCAAGGTCGAGGCCGATGACTGGATGCCGGACGACTACCGGGCAGCCGTGCTCAAGTTCGTCGAGATGCACGCCAACAGCGAGCTGATGGGCGTGCTGCCCGAACGCGAGTGGATCCTCCGTGCGCCGACCCTGAAGCGGAAGCTGGCGCTGACCTCAAAGGTGCAGGACGAGGTCGGGCACGCACAGCTGCTGTACCGCGTGGCAGAGGACCTGGGCAAGCCGCGGGAGCAGATGCTGGCTGACCTGCTGGCCGGCAAGACGAAGTTCCACAACGTCTTCCACTATCCGACGGCGTCGTGGGGAGACGTCGGCATCATCGCCTGGCTGGTGGACGCGGCCGCGATCGTGTCGCAGCAGGCGCTGCGCGATTCCTCCTACGCGCCGTACGCCCGCACCATGAAGAAGATCTGCTGGGAAGAGTCCGTCCACATCATGCACGGGCGCGACGTGGTCCTGACCATGATGAATGGGACCGATGCCCAGCGCGCCATGGTCCAGGACGCGCTGAACCGATGGTGGGGCCCGCTCATGCAGATGCACGGACCGCCAACCAACCCCGAGACGGATCGCGACCTGATCTGGAAGATCAAGGCCAAGGGCAACGAGCAGCTCCGACAGGAGTTCCTGGGCATCTACGTGCCGCGCATCTGGGAGCTGGGGCTCACCATCCCGGATCCGGAACTGCGCTACGACGAAGCCGAGGGTCGCTGGCACTACCGCGAGCCGGACTGGGACGAGCTGCGCTCGGTGGTCACCGGCCATGGCCCGATGTCGCAGGAGCGGCTCCAGTTCCGCCGCGACGCCCGCGACGCCACGCAGTGGGTCCGCGACGCCATCCTTGGACCGACCGAGACCGCCGTCGCCTGAGCGGGGCGGTCTGCCGCTGATTGGGAACCGTCCGGATTCACGCCGCATGGGCACCGATCTGTCCGGGAGCACGCTGGAGCGGCCGCCGGCACATCTCGTGTGAATTCGGGCGCTTCAATGGCTCACCGGCGGGGCCAACGCATACGCCATGTGAATCCAGCCCGTTCGCGATCAACCCGGATCCGGCACGTCGTGGCGATCCGACTTCCGAGATTCGAATCCCCGTCGCGTTACGCGAGTCGCGAGGCCTTGAGGAGTCATGCGGCACCCCGACTCACGCTCACATTGCCAGCTCGGAGAGGTCCCTCGGGCACTCTCACCGATATAACGCTACCCCGGTTCGCAAACCGCAAGTCAGCCGCAAGCAAGTACCCTTTCAGCGTGACTGCAGCGAAAGAACCTGGCGACCGGGTATGGGAAGTCTTCCGGCAGGAATCGGAGGGCGATCCGTTCGTGCACGGCGGCAACGTCAACGCGCCCGATGAGGAGCTGGCTGTCCACTACGCGCGCGAGTTCTACGGCCGCCGACAGGAGAGCCACCGACTCTGGGTGATCCCGCGCGACGCCATCCTGGAGCTGGACGACCCTGATCTGCTGCAGCCGCCGTTCGATCGGTCCTTCAAGCGACCAGGCGGCTACCTCATCAAGCACAAACTTGAGGCCGCCAAGGAGCGCGCCAAGGCCGCGCCTGCCGAGCCGGCCGAATGAGCGAGTCGCTGCCGGTCGCCACCCGGGAGGCCCTTGCCGAGCTGCTGCTGGCGATGGCCGACGATGAGTTCGTGCTCGGCTTCTGGGACTCCGAGTGGACCGGCATCGCACCGATGCTCGAGGAGGACGTGGCGATGAGCAGCGTCAGCCAGGACGAGATCGGCCATGCGCGCGCCTGGTACGAGCTGCTGGCGGGCCTGACTGATGACGATGCCGACGCGATTGCATTCGGCCGCGAGCCCGATGCCTATCGGCACGCGGCGTTGATGAACCACGCCCGCACCGACTGGGCGTTTACCGTTGCCCGCCGCTTCCTGTACGAGCACGCCGATGCCGTCCGGCTGGAGGCGCTTGCCGCGTCGTCCTACGCGCCGGTGGCCGAGCTGGCGGCCAAGATGCGCCGCGAGGAGACGTACCACCTGCTGCATTTCGATGTCTGGCTGCGGCGTCTCGCGGACGCGGGCGGGGATGCGCGGGACCGGCTGTCCGAGGCGCTTTCCCGCCTATGGCCGGACGCCGTGACCGTGTTCGCGCCGCTGGCGGGGGAGTCAGCGCTCGTTGAGGCGGGGATCCTGTCGGACGGGATGGAAACGCTGCGGAGCCGCTGGCGCGATCGTGTGACGGCGCCGCTCGCCGCGTTGGGCCTGCCGGTCCCAGCCGATGCGCCGCCAGCGGCAGACGCTCGATTGCGCCGGACCGATGACTTCGGCTGGCTGCACAGCCAGTTCACGATGGTGGCGCGTTCGGAGCTGGCAGCGACGTGGTAGCTCAGACCACCTCCGCCGATCCGCGACAGCTGGTCGTGCTGTCCGCGCTGGAGGAAATCGCGGACCCGGAGATCCCGGCGATCAGCGTCGTCGAGTTGGGTGTCATTGGCGAGGTGGCATTCGAGGCGCGCGACGAGGGTGGCGAGCGCCTGACGGTCGAGCTGCTGCCGACCTTCGTGGGCTGTCCGGCCATCGACATCATGCGGCTGCAGATCGGTGAGCGGCTGCGCGCGCTGGACGTGGCGGACGAGGTGCGGGTCGACGTGAGCTTCCGCGTGCCGTGGACATCGGACCGGATCAGCTCGGACGGACGCGAGAAACTGCGGGGGAGCGGGTTCGCGCCGCCGGCCCTCATCGGGCCCTCCTTCGACGGGGTAGAGCTACAGGTCCTGCTGGGCGTGGCGACCTGCCCATACTGCGGCTCGCGCAACACGACCCTGGACAATCCATTCGGCCCGACCCTGTGCCGCGCGATCTACCACTGCGACGAGTGCAACCAGCCGTTCGAGCAGTTCAAGGCCGTCTGACTCGGGTCCGGGTCGCTGCCATATGCAAGGCAGGCATCGTATCGGCGCGGACGGGCCAATCTGACGACCGAATATGTCCGCCATGGCATGCGCCGATGCCGAGGCCCACCAGAATCGGTCCATCTTCCCGACACCATGTCCCCACTGAATAGGCGGTGGGTAGCACTGCGAACCCCCCTGCCACACGCTAGGCTTCGCCCCGATGGCAATGGACTCCGATGACCTGCGCAAAGAGGCCGATGAGCTGCTCGATGCGGGCGCCTCAGACCGTGTGGACACGATGCGCCACTCCGCGGCGCACATCATGGCTGCGGCCGTGCTCGACCTCTTCCCGGAGGCGAAGCTGGGGATCGGTCCAGCCATCCGCGACGGCTTCTACTACGACTTCGACCTGCCCAGGGCGCTGACGCCCACCGATCTCGAGGCGATCGAGGAGCGGATGCGCGCCCAGGTGAGCGCCAACCTGCCGTTCGAGCGCAGCGAGCTGGATCGGCCGAGCGCGCTCAACCAGCTGGAGAACGAGGGGCAGGAGTACAAGGTCGAGATCGTGCGCGAGCTGCCGGACGAGCAGGCCGAGGTGGTCAGCTTCTACCGGCACGGATCGTTCAACGACCTCTGCCGCGGGCCGCACCTGGAGACGACGGGCGGTCTCGGCCCGTTCAAGCTGCTGAACTCCGCCGGCGCCTATTGGCGCGGCGACGAGAAGCGCCCGATGCTGCAGCGCATCTACGGGACGGTCTGGGAGACCCAGGAGGACCTGGACCGATACCTGTGGCGGCTGGAGGAGGCCAAGAAGCGCGACCACCGGAAGCTGGGTCGCGACCTGGAGCTCTTCACCTTCCACCCCGAGTCGCCCGCAGCGCCCTTCTGGCACCCGCGCGGCATGGCCCTGTACCGCGCGCTGGAGGACTGGTCGCGCGAGGTGCGCGCCGCAGGCGGCTTCAGCGAGGTCCGCACGCCGAGCCTCGTCCGCAAGGAGCTCTGGGAGCAATCCGGCCACTGGGCGCTGTACCAGGACAATATGTTCGTCCTGGACGACTACGACCACGTCTCTGGCCTGAAGCCGATGAACTGCCCGCAGGAAATCCTCATCTACAAGACGTCGATGCACTCGTACCGCGAGCTGCCGATCCGCTACGCCGACTACTCGGTGCTCTTCCGCAAGGAGCTGACCGGGGCCCTCTCGGGCATGTTCCGGGTGCGGCAGCTGGTGCAGGACGACTCACACGTCTTCTGCCGCGACGACCAGGTCATCGACGAGATCAACCTGGCGCTGCGGCTGGTGCGCATGCAATTCGAGCCCTTCGGGGTGGAGCCCAGCTTCAAGCTGGCGACGCGGCCAGAGAAGCGGCTCGGCTCGGACGAGTTCTGGGACATGGCCGAGGGCAAGCTCAAGACCGCGCTGGACGCGTCAGGCACGCCGTACACCATGGACCCGGGCGGCGCCGCCTTCTACGCCCCGAAGATCGACATCTTCTTCGAGGACGCGCTCGGCCGGCAGTGGCAGAACGCCACCGTCCAGCTCGACTACCAGCTGCCGCAGCGTTTCGACCTCGAGTACCGGACGGCCGAGGGCGGCTTCGAGCGGCCAGCGATCATCCACTACGCGATCTACGGCTCGTTCGAGCGCTTCACCGCCGTCATGACCGAGCACTTCGCCGGCGCGTTCCCGCTCTGGCTGGCCCCAGTGCAGGTGATGGTCGTCCCGATCGCCGACCGGCACCTCGAGTACGCAACCTCGGTGCGCGACGCGCTGCGCGCTGCCGGGCTGCGAGCCGAGGTAGACGAACGAGCGGAGCGGATGCAGGCCAAGCTGCGCGACGCCCAAGAGCAGAAGATCCCGGTCATGGTGGTGCTCGGCGACCGCGACCAGGAAGCGGGCGCGGTCTCGCCGCGACTTCGCACCGGAGACGCGTCACAGGGCGTGCCGCTCGACGACTTCGTGACCGACCTGGTGGCCCGCGCGAAAGGTCGCGAGCTCTGGCCCTACGCGGAAGAGTCGGCGGAGGCGACCGCCTCGGCCTCATGAGGAAGATGCGGGGGGTGGGTCAGCTGGCACTCGCATCAGCCGACCCGCTGCGCGTCGCCGAGTTCTACGAGTCGGCATTCGGCTTCAAGCGCCGCGCGGCCGACGACAGCGGCGTGGACCTGGAGCTCGGCGGCTTCGAGCTCAGCTTCCGCCGCGGCGAGCGCGCCACCAGGGATGGGCTGCAGATCGGTTTTCGGCTGGAGACGGCGAACGAGGTCGATGCCTGGGCACAGGAGCTCGGACAGCGCGGGTTCGCGCTGGTGGCGCCGCCCTCGGGCGACCGATGGGAGGGCATGCGCTCCTTTCGCGTGGCCGATCCCGAAGGGCGACAGGTAGCGGTCTTCTACGCCTATCCGGACTGAAGCCCCAGCCTGACGTCATGCGCCGAAGGACCCGATTCGGGGACCCGGTACCATGCCGCCGCAGTACCAACGGTGGGCGGCGCCATATGCTCCGAGCGGCGACCATCGCAGGGTGTCCCCGAATGACGACCTTGTGTCGTCAATTCCAACCCGAGCCGCGCCCCGTTTTCGGATGAGTCGGGGACGAACGGTGAGCCCGGCAATCCGCGTCTGGCTTTTCTCGGTGTCGCTGGCGATCCTGGCCTCGGTCCTGTACCTGGTGCTGATCGGGAACGAGCCGCCGCTCGCCGTGCCGTTCCAGATCCCGTGGTGGATCATCGCCGCCGGCTTCGCGCTGGCCGACATCAAGGTCATCGAGGTCCACTTCCGCCGCGGCGAGCGCGCCACCAGGGATGGGTTGCAGATCGGCTTTCGGCTGGAGACGGCGAACGAGGTCGATGCCTGGGCACAGGAGCTCGGACAGCGCGGGTTCGCGCTGGTGGCGCCGCCCTCGGGCGACCGATGGGAGGGCATGCGCTCCTTTCGCGTGGCCG
>DASSCW010000255.1:0-10539 GCA_035697465.1 Candidatus Limnocylindria bacterium
CGGGACGCCGGCTTTCATGGGCCCGAACGAACCCGAGGGCGTTGCTTGAGCGCACCGGATTGGGACTTTCTTGTGCCTGAGAGATTGACCGACTAGTACTTTCGACCTAGTCTGTGCTCCTTTCAACGCAAGGGTTGCTGCCGACCGAATTCTTCGCCCAGAGAGCCACGTCGCCAGGATCCGCGCTCCGACTCATCGGGGGGAGACAGGCCGGATGTCCAGACCATCGATCACCGCAATCATCCCGACTCTTAACGAAAGCGAAAATCTCCCGCACGTCCTTCCGCGAATTCCCGCGATCGTTGATGAGGTCATCCTCGTCGACGGGAACTCGACCGACGATACGGTCGAGATTGCCCGCCAGCTTCTTCCGTCAATTCGGATTGTCCAGCAGGAAGGGAGCGGCAAAGGCGCGGCCCTGCGCACCGGGTTCGCCGTCGCGCGCGGAGACATCGTGGTCATGCTGGATGCCGACGGTTCGACCGACCCGGCAGAGATCCCGGCGTTCGTGCACGCCCTGCTCGGCGGGGCCGACTTCGCGAAGGGTTCGCGATTCCTGCATTCGGCGGGGACGACGGACATGCCTCTGCATCGTCGATTGGGCAACCTGGCCTTCGTGCGGATGGTCCGGCTGCTGTACGGCGGGCGCTACACCGATCTCTGCTACGGCTACAACGCCTTTTGGCGACGCGTCCTTCCATATCTCGAGCTGGATGGTGACGGCTTCGAGATCGAGACGATGATGAACATCCGCGCCCTGCGCGCGGGCCTGCGCATCGTGGAAGTGGCCAGCTTCGAGGACCGACGGGTCATGGGTGTCGGCAACCTGCGCACGATCCCGGACGGATGGCGGGTGCTGCGGACGATCTGGTCGGAGCGACGCCGAGCGGTTCTTCGGGCTGACGAGGAGCCGCAGGGCGCGCGCGCATTCCAGTGGGTGCCGGTCGCGCTGCCGATCCTTGCACAGCTCGAGGTCGCGACCGCGGGGGCCCTCAGCGGGCCCGTCGCATCAGCAGCGTACCCGGAGGATGCCTTCATGGCGAGCGCGTCCGACCCGTCGACGACCGGCCATGCCACCAACGGCCATGCCACCAACGGCCATGCCACCAACGGCCACCCGACGTCTGGTGAGGGCGTCGCCTACCCGACACCGGCCGGGCTGGGGACGTTCCAGATCGCCGAAACGCCTGCCGAGGTTCTCGTTCCGATCGCGGAGCGGCAGGGCGAGCACGGCGACACCGCCTGGCACGGCCTGGCACAGGGCTATGTCGAGCGCCTCGACGAGCTGCTTCGTTCGATGGATCGCGACATGTTGGCTCGCGTCGTGGAGGATCTGCGCCGCGCTCGGGATCAGGGTTCGACCGTCTTCCTCGCCGGCAACGGCGGGAGCGCCGCGACGGCCGCGCATTGGGTCAACGACCTTGGGAAGGCCACGAAGCAATCCGGCCAGGCCCCGATGCGCGTGATGAACCTGACCGACAACGTGCCGTGGTTGACCGCGCTTGCCAATGACGAGGGCTACGAACGCGTATTTGCGGGGCAGCTGGAGAACTTCGCCCGGGCGGGCGATGTGCTCGTCGTCATCAGCGCCAGCGGCAACTCGCCAAACATCATCCGGGCGGTCGAGACCGCGCAGCAGTTCGGCATGCGGACGATCGGCCTGGTCGGCTTCGATGGTGGAATCGTGAGCACGATGCTGGATGAGGCGCTGCTCATCAGGACGGAGCTCGGCGCGTATGGGCTGGTGGAGACCGCTCATGCCGCGATTGCCGATATCATCACCAGCTGCCTGATCAACGACCGCGCGGCGGCGACCCTGCCCGTCGCCTGACAAGCTTGCAGCAACAGCCACCGAGCCAGGCGGTGATCCTGGCCGGCGGACGTGGCGTGCGCATGCGCCCGCTCACCGACGACCGCCCCAAGCCGATGATCGAATTCGCTGGCAAGCCGTTCCTGGCCCACGTGGTGGAACGACTGGCCGAGCAGGGGTTTGATCGTGTCCTGATGCTGCTCGGTTACCTGCCGGACGTGATCCAGGACTACTTCGGCGACGGTTCAGCCTTCGGAGTGCAGATCGACTACTCGGTCTCGAGTCCGGACGACCTCACCGCACGGCGGCTCCAGCTTGTCGCGGAGCGGCTTGATGACCTGTTCATGCTCGTCTATTGCGACAACTACTGGCCGATCGATCGGGAGCGGCACTGGGCGCGCTACCTGGAGATCGGCGCGCCGGCCATGGTGACCGTCTACGCCAACCGGGATGGGTATTCGCGCAGCAACGTGCGTGTCAGCGCCGACGGCAAGGTCGACGTGTTCGATCGGAGCAGATCCGAGCGGAACCTGGCGGGTGTGGAGATCAGCTATGCCTTCCTCCCCAGGCGCTTCCTCGAGTTGCTCCCGGCCGATGGTGACGAGCTGGTCGAGCAGGCCCTGTACCCGCGGCTCGCCGCGGATGGGCTGCTCGGTGCGCTGGTGAGCGAGCATCGCTACTACAGCGTCGGCTCCATGCACCGCCTGCCGCTGACCGAGGAGTTCTTTGCGCGCCGACCGACCGTCATCCTCGATCGCGACGGCGTCCTCAACCATAGGCCAGCCCGTGCTGAGTACGTGATTACCCCCGACGGCTTTCGATGGTTGGACGGTGCGCTCGAGGCGCTGCGCCTGCTGCATGGCGCCGGAGTCCGGGTGATCGTCGTATCGAACCAGGCGGGCGTGAATCGTGGCGCCATGACGGCGTCTCAGCTCGACGCGGTGATGGCGAAGATGCGCGACGATGCCGCTCGGGCAGGCGGTTCGATCGACGCCGTCTACGCGTGCCCGCACGATTGGGATGAGGGCTGTGACTGCCGCAAGCCAAAGCCCGGTATGCTCTATCAGGCGCAACACGAATATGAGCTCGACCTCTCGCGAACGCCGTTCATCGGCGATGACGAGCGGGATGCCCAGGCAGCTGACGCGGCCGGCGCTCCGTTCCTGCAGGTCGACGAAAACCACTCCCTGCTCGATCGGGTCAGAACCTTGCTGAGCACTCCCGGTCCAGCGCTAACAGAGGCATCCTGAATGGAACGATCCCAACGCGTGCTCATGACCGGTCACCGCGGCTACGTCGGATCGGTGATGGCAGCTGTCTTCCAGGCCGCCGGCCACGAGGTCATTGGCTTCGATGCCGACTTCTACGAGGACTGCGACCTGCTGCCACTCCCCGAGGTGGAGGGTGTAAAGGCTGACATTCGCGATGTGACGGCCGACGATCTCAGCGGGTTCGACGCCGTGGTGCACCTGGCCGCACTGAGCAATGACCCCATCGGCAACCTCAATCCAGCGTGGACCGAGGCGATCAACCGCGCGGGCACACGACGGCTGGCGGAGAGCGCGCGCGAGGCCGGCGTGCGCCGGTTCCTCTTCGCTTCCTCATGCATCATGTATGGGATGGCCGAGGGCGGCCTGGTGGACGAGACTTCGCCGCTCAATCCACAAACGACCTACGCGCGTTCGAAGGTAGAGGCGGAGCAAGACCTGGTGGCACTCGCCGGCGATGACTTCTCGCCGGTCCTGCTTCGCAACGGCACGATGTATGGCGTGTCGCCGCGGATGCGATTCGACACGGTGCTGAACAGCCTCACGGGGTGGGCGGTGACGACCGGAAAAATCAGCATCATGGGCGATGGGGAGCCATGGCGTCCCGTCGTCCACGTCGGGGATGTCTCACGCGCCTTTCTCGCCGCTTTGGAGGCGCCTGTCGAGCTCGTCCACGGCCAGGCATTCAACGTCGGGGCCGATCACCTGAACGTCCAGGTCCGCGACCTCGCGGCAGCCGTCCGCCGTGCGGTCGCGGGCGCCCAGGTGGAGATTCTCGCGCAGTCCGACGCGGATCAGCGGACCTACCGAACCAGTTTTGCGAAGTTCGCGGACGCCTTCCCGGGATTCCGTTTCGAGCATGACATCGAGACCGGGGCGCTGACGCTGGCGAACACGTTGCGCGACCTCAACCTCACGTTTGACGAGTTCAGCAGCGATCGCTTCACGCGTCTGAAGAGGCTCGACCGATTGATCTCGGAAGGTCGCCTGGACGAGGCCCTTCGCTGGCGTGTCTCCGAGGCCGCATGAAGTGACCTCCTCTGCGGAGGGCGGCTCACGCAGCGCGTCCACGGCTCGACAGAACCAAGGCATCGTGATGACCCAGACGCCGCTGCGCATCAGCTTCGCCGGGGGCGGCACCGATCTCGAGGCCTTCTACCAGCACGATGAAGGTGCTGTCTTCAGCACGAGCATCGACAAGTACGTGTACGTCACCGTCAAGCGCCACGGCCCCGTGTTTGACGAGAAGATCCGCCTCAACTATTCCGTCAGCGAGTCGGTGGGCGAGATCGACGCAATACGCAACGACATCGCGCGCGAGTGCCTTCGGCTGATGGAAGTCGAGCCGCCGATCTACGTCAGCGTGGTGAGCGACCTGCCCGATTCCTCGGGCCTTGGCGGATCCAGCGCCTTCGCGGTCGGGTTGCTGCACGCGCTGCACACGTTCAAGGGCGAACGCGTGACCGGCGAGCAGCTGGCCGAAGAGGCATCGCGCGTGGAGATCGAGATCCTGGGCCAGCCGATCGGCAAGCAGGACCAATATGCGGCGGCGGTGGGTGGCCTCAACCTCCTGAGCTTCCGGGCCGGAATGCCGGTGAGCGTGAGCCCTCACCAGGGATCGTCGGCGGCGATCGATGGCCTGTTCGACCGGCTGATCATGCTCTGGACGGGCCATCAACGGAGGTCGAGCGGCGTCCTGTTCGAGCAGCGCGATCGGACGTCCGACCACCGCCAGGAGCTGGCGCGCATGCGCGAGCAGGCCTACGAGCTGCAGGCCCTCATGGCCGATACGCAACCGGACTATCGGCGCTTCGGCGAGGTGCTGCTCGAAGGCTGGCGACTGAAGCGAGGGCTCGCGTCGTCCGTCTCGAACCCGCAGATCGACGGCTGGTATGAGGCAGCGATCCAGGCTGGCGCCATCGGCGGGAAGCTGTGCGGAGCCGGCAGTGGCGGGTTCCTCCTGTTTCTGGCCGAGACTGACCGACTGGCGATGGTGCGCGAATCCCTTGCCGATCTGAAGGCTGTGCCGATCGCACACGAGAGTCGCGGTTCGCGCGTCCTGCTGGCCCAGGTCGACTGACATGGCGAGGCCGGACTTCTTCATCGTCGGTGCGCCCCGGTGCGGCACGACCGCCATGTACAGCTACCTGCGGCAACATCCACAGGTATTCATGCCAGAACACAAGGAGCCGATGTACTTCGGTTCCGACCTGACCCAGCTCCACGGGCGTCTCACCGAGGCCGACTATCTCGCGCTGTTCAGAGGTTCGAAGCCAGGGCAGCGCGTGGGTGAAGCGAGCACCTGGTATCTCTGCTCGTCGAACGCCGCCGAGGAGATTCGCCAGTTCTCCCCGAACGCGCAGATCGTGATCATGCTTCGGAATCCCGTAGACGTGATGTACTCGCTGCACCGTGAGCTCGTGTTCTACCGGGGCGAGGTCCTGGACGACTTCGAAGAAGCGCTCGCCGCGGAGGACGACCGCCGTCAGGGGCGGCGCATCGGCCCGAGCCGCCGTCCTGAAGCGCTCTTCTATCGCGCCACCGTGCAGTTCGCGCTCCAGGTGCAGCGCTACCTGGATGCGTTCGGGCCGGATCGCGTGAAGGTCATCCTGTACGACGACTTCATCCGCGACACGCCGGGCGTCTACGCCGGGCTGCTTCGCTTCCTCGGCGTCGACGACGCCTTCCGGCCCGAGTTCGTCCGCGTAAACGAGAGCAAGCTGCCCAGGAACAGGCGCCTGCAGGCGCTCGTGGTTCGCCCGCCGGGCCCCATCGCCCGCCTCGTGCCGATGGTGCGGCGCTTCCGGGTGGCCCATCAACTGCGGGCCGCGCTGCTTGGCCTCAACAGCCGCTCGGCGCGGCGTCCGGACATGGCTGACGAGCTGCGCCGCCGCCTGACCGAGGAGCTCACGCCGGAGATCCTCCGCCTCGGAGATCTGATCGGGCGCGACCTGTCGGCATGGACCACGGTCCCGGAGGCGACGGCGGCCGACCGATCGGCGTGAACGATCCGAGCGCCGCAGAGGGGAGCGCCTCGCGACCCCTCGGCCGCGGGCAGACGACCTATCGCCGCACGCTCGGCACGACGGCCAGCCTGGTGGTCGCCATCCTGGTCAACAGTGCGACCGGTTTCGTGTTCTGGTGGATGGCTGCCCGCCTCTTCCCGCCGACGGAAGTGGGCCTGGCGGGCGCGGCAGTCTCGGCCATGCTGCTCTTGTCGCAGATCTCGGTGCTGGGCCTTGGGACGCAGCTGGCCGGCGTCCTTCATCAAGAGGCTCGCGCGGCATCGCTGACGTTCACTGCGCTGCTGACCGCCGGCGGAGCTGGCGCACTCCTCGGGCTCGCCTTTGCATTGGCAGCTCCGCTGATCTCGGATGACCTGAGACCTCTGAGCGCCGGGCCACTCGTCGTGCTGGTGTTCGTGGCGGGCGTTAGCCTCTCCACGCTCGCGTCCGTCCTCGATCAGGCGCTGGTGTCGATGTTCCGCAGCACGCAGCAGCTCGTGCGAAACGCCGTCTTCTCGTTCGGCCGCCTCGCGCTGCTGGCGGTGGCGTCCCTCGTCCTTGCCCCTGCCGCCATGGTCATCTACGGCGCCTGGGCGGTCGGGGTCCTCGTCTCGGTTGCGGCCATCGCGCTCCTTGTCCCGGTGACTCGGCGCCCGGCGGTTCGTCCATTGATGTGGCGGAAGCTGAGTGAGATGGCTCGGAGCTCCTTCTCGCATCATGTGCTGGATCTCTCGCGCTCCTCGTCGGTCTGGCTGCTGCCCCTGATCGTCACGGTGCTGCTGTCGCCGGGCCTCAATGCGAGCTTCTACGTCGCGATGCTGCTCGCGAACTTCATCGCCATCGTCGGGAAGTCCGGCACCTTCACCCTTTACATCGTCGGTGCCCGCGCGCCGCAGGAGCTGTGGCGCCATCTGCGGCTGACTCTGGCCATTGCCGCGGCCGTCTCGGTTCTCGGCTCGGTGACACTCGCCATCTTGGGGAGTGCCCTGCTCAGCGCGTTTGGTCCCACGTATGTCAGCGCCTTCCCGGCGGTGGCGATTCTCGGTATCAGCTGCCTTCCGCTGGCCGTGAAGGACCACTGGATCGCCATCCAACGGGTGCGAGGCACGGTCGCGCCGGCCGCGGTGATCGGCGTGGGATTGCTGGTCGCCGAGCTGGTCGCCTCGGCGATCGGCGCCATCAACGGCGGGCTGCTGGGGCTGGCGGTCGCGAGACTCGGCGTTCTGCTCGTCCAGGCGGTGTTCATGGCGCCGATCGTCTACGCCTCCCTCTTTCCGGGAAGCCTGGCTGCCCTCACCCCAGACGCGCCACCGGGTCCCGGCGGGGAGCTCAGCGCATGACTCCGGCGATTTCGGTCGTCATCTGCGCATACACGCTGGATCGCTGGGATGACCTGACGCGAGCGGTCGCATCGGTCCAGGCGCAGACGCTGCCTGCGCACGAGACGATCCTCGTCATCGATCACAACGAGCCGCTTCGGGAGCGCGCGGCAGCTGAGCTCAAATCGGTGCAGGTCATCGAGAACGGCGGCCAGCGCGGGCTGAGCGACGCGCGCAACTCCGGCGTCCGCGCGGCCAGCGGTTCCGTGGTCGCGTTCCTCGATGACGATGCGGCGGCGGCGCCGGATTGGCTGACCGCGCTGGCGCGGATTTACGATGATGAGGAAGTGATGGGCGTCGGCGGCTCGGCGACGCCCGAGTGGCCGGCGGGTCGCCGGCCGCGGTGGTTTCCCGAGGAATTCGACTGGGTGGTTGGCTGCAGCTACCGCGGCATGCCCACTACGGCCGGCTCGGTCAGGAACTTCCTCGGATGCAACATGTCCTTCCGCCGCGTCGCATTCGAGCTTGCCGGGGAATTCGACGTCGCAATCGGCCGCGTCGGAACGCGCCCCGTCGGCTGCGAGGAGACAGAGTTCTGCATTCGCCTCGCGCGCAAGTCGCCGGACAGTCGGCTGATCTATGAGCCGCAGGCGCGCGTGGCACATCGCGTCCCGCGTGAGCGCGCGACCTGGCGCTACTTTCGGGCCCGCTGCTTCTCCGAAGGGCTGTCGAAGGCCGTCGTGAGCGAGCTTGCCGGCAGTCAGCAAGCGCTCTCCGTCGAGCTTCGGTACACGCTCCGGACGCTCTCCTCGGGAGTGCTGCGCAACCTGGTCGGGGGCGTCGCTCGGCTCGACGCGATGGGGCCGGTACGCGCCATTGCCATCGTCGGCGGATTGGCGTTCACCACGGCCGGATACGTCTCGCGGCGGGTATCGGCTCGCATGGGGCGTGGCGGCCCGTTGTCCGAGTCCACCGCCCCTTGAGCGGCTGACCGATGGCCGATACCGCGCCCAGCCCGCTGCGGGTGCTGATGGTGACGCCCAATTTCCCACCGCATCGAGGCGGCGTCGAAACGCACACCTACGAGGTATCCCGCCGCCTCGGGGCGCTGGGCTTGGCTGTGGAGGTCCTGACCACTGATCGTTCCGGCGTGCTGCCCCGCGAGGAAGTCATGGCGGGCGTACCTGTGCGGCGAGTTGCGGCGTTCCCGTCGCGGGGTGACCTGTACTGGTCGCCGGCTGTGGCGCGGTACGTGTCGCGCGCGACAGCCGACCTGATCCACTGCCAGGGTTACCACACCTTCGTGCCGATCCTGGCCATGATGGCCGCCCGCCGACGCGGTGTGCCCTATGTGCTCACTTTCCACTCAGGCGGCCATTCTTCGCGCCTGCGCCACGCATCCCGCCCGCTGCAGATTCGGCTCCTTCGCCGGCTGCTGCTCGGCGCGCGCCGTCTCATCGCCGTCTCCGACTTCGAGGCGGAACAGTTTCGACGCGCGCTCGGGGTCGACGCGGAACGGGTTGTTGTGATCCCGAATGGCATCGACCTGTCCGATGGACCGGACGGGGCGCGCGATCGCGATCCTGCCCTCATCCTGTCGGTCGGGCGGCTCGAGCGTTACAAGGGGCACGATCGGCTGGTGCGCGCCCTGCGCCATGTGCGCCAGGAGCTGCCCAGCGCACGGCTGAGGATTCTCGGCGACGGGCCCGACGCGGCTCGACTCAGACGGCTTGCTGAAAGATCTGGCGTCGCCGGCGCGGTTGCGATCGGCGCGCTGCCGCGCGAGGAGATGCGCGCCGCACTGCAGGAGGCATCAGTGGTAGCGCTGCTTAGCGAGTACGAGTCGCATGGGCTGGGCGTCCACGAGGCGTTGCTGTTTGGCTGTCGGATCGTGACGCTCGACTCCAGCGCCCTTGGCGAGCTGCGCGATGTGAGCCAGGCGCTGGTCGTGTCAGCAGAGGCCAGCGACCGGGTCGTGGCCGACGCGCTGCTGGCGCAGCTGCGGGCTGGGCCAGTCACAGATCCGCCACCCACCGCCTCGACCTGGGATGACTGCGCGGGGCGGCTGGCCGAGCTCTACCGGGAGGTGGCTGTCACCGCCCGCCCGTGACGCCCTGCCAGTCGCCGCTGCGCGCGCCGCAGCAGAGCGCTCGGTGCCAACAGTGCCGCTACGGCATAGGCCAGGTTGTACGGCGAGATCGCGGTCGCCGGGCTCCATCGCCACGCCGCCACAACGTCGTGCAAGGCACCTGCCCGACCACGGCCGCCCTCCAGCACGCGGTGCTGAGCGGCCCGCTGGAGGTGCGACCGGGCTATGGCGGCGTGCACCGCACGCCGCTCACGGCGCGTGACCGTGCGTCGGTGTCGATGAACGCTCAGCCCCGCGAGCATCGCGATCTCGACCGGCGTGCGCTCGTCGTCACCTGAACGGTTCTTGCGCAGCCTGACGCTGTTGTCCGCGTCAGCACGCACCGTGAAGTCCAGGAGTGGCTCGTCGATATACACCACCGGGCCGTACGCCGAGGCGCGGAATGAGAGCTCCACGTCGGCGGACAGGCCGATCTCGGGCCGAAAGAAGCCGCCGCTCTCGTCGAGCACCCAGCGGGCAATGGCGACGGACCCGACATTCCACGGTGGATTGCCGTCGCCGAGCAGAACGTTGAACCAGCTGGCCGGGTCGTGGACGCCGGGCGACACCGGCAGCGGCCGCTTTGAGCCGTACCAGATGTGATCGGCCGATTGGCCCTGTTCGTCCACGCGGCGGCATGCCGTCAGGACCATCGAAGGGCGCTCGGCATCCGCTGGCCAGGCGTCGATGGCCGCGGCGATCTCCTCCAGACAACGTGGACGTAGCCGATCGTCCGCGCAGAGCAGCTGTACCCATTCGAAGCGTCCCAGGCCGGCGGTGCGGTTGAAGTTCTCATCGATCCGAACGTGGGTTTCCCAGCGGTGGTAGCGGATTCGTTCATCGTCGTAGCCGCGCACGATGCTTTCCACGTCGTCGGTGGAGACGTTGTCACCGATGACCATCTCCCAGTGCGGGTAGGTCTGGGCCAGCACGCTCTCGATCGCGCCGGGCAGCCAGGTCGCGTCGTTGAAGACCGGGGTGAAGATCGAGATCCGGGCAGGCATGCTCA
>DASSCW010000256.1:0-3859 GCA_035697465.1 Candidatus Limnocylindria bacterium
GGTCTCGCCGGTGAAGCCGTAGGGGTACATCGTCTCGAACCGGCCATCCGGCGCGTGGCCGAGACCGTAGGTGTGCCCGAACTCGTGCGTCGCGATGTTGGCAAGGTCGTATGCCGCGACGCTCTCGTTGCAGCCGTCGCCGGCGCTGATGATCGCCCACGGCAGCCGGCTGTTGAACACGGTGTCGCTCTCGATCTCGCCGTTCGACCACTTCCACGTGTAGGTCACCGCGATCGACGATCCACCGGTACGGCCGAACAGAAGGTCGTAGCTGTGGTTTGCGGTGTACCGCGTGACGGTGCCATTGCCCTGGACCGAGATATTCGGCGCGCCGTTCCAGGCGTTGAAGCTGGCCGACATCGCGGATAGGACTTGGCTCTGCGAGAGGTTGCTGGGGATGGTGCTGACGTTCAGATGGGCGACCTTGGATCCCTGGACCGCCCAGCCGGTGAGCTCCACCTCGCCGTTCGATGTCCCATCATTGGAGCAGTTGGCGGTGGGAGTCGGCTTGGCCTTGTTGGCGTAGATCGCGTGGACGTCGATCAGCGTCGCGTGATCAGCTCGCGCAACGACGACGCCAGGGATGGCGGCCAGCAACGCGAGCGCGATGAGGAGAGCGGGCAGCTTTCTGATCAATGGGAGCACCCCCAAGTGGACGGAGGGCCCGGGCGTCTGCCGGGCTCGGGTGCGTGGATAGTGCCCGCCATGGCCCTGCGCTGCAACGCAATTCCGCACTCCCCGGTGCGGTGGAGCACCGTCGCACCTCAACCGGAGCGCGGCGGAGGAACCTCGTGGTGGAGGCGACAACGCGCCTCGTATTTTTCGTCGCCGATCCCGCCGATCACGATCAGCGGCGAGTCCTCCGGCGCCGGCAGCCCATCGATCAGCCGCTGCGTCCGCGTCGCCTGCTCGCCGCAGACCATGCAGATCGCCGTCAGCTTGGTCACCTGGTCGGCCAGGGCCATCAGCCGCGGCATCGGGCCGAACGGGATTCCGCGGAAGTCGGTGTCCAGCCCGGTGATGAGCACCTGCTTCCCGCCATCGGCCAGGCGGGTGACCACCTCTGGCAGCCCGTCGTCAAAGAACTGCCCCTCCTCGACTGCCACGATGTCGGCCTCGTCGACCAGCTTCGGGATGCCGCTCGAGTCCTCCACGCTGAGCGCCGTGTGCTGGGCACCCGAGCGCGAGACCACCGTCAGCGCATCGGTCCTGGTGTCCAGGCGGGGCTTGATCAGGACCACGCGCCGCCCGGCAATCGAGAAGCGGCGCAGGAGCCGGAGCATCTCGTCGGTCTTCCCGCAGAACATGCACCCGCAGATGACGTGGACCCAGCCAGACGTGTAGAACATCCGCCGGTCAGTCGCCCACCACGGCAACCCGATCCACCGGCAGGCCGAGCTCCGTCGCGAGGGCCGAGCGCATCACCTCGGCTGGTGCCTCCTGGCCGGTGAGCAGGTGGAAGGTTGCCGCGGAAGCGGCCAGGAACGAGAGCTGCCCGTTCGCGACCGTGCCGCCTTTCGACTGCGCCTCGCGCATAAGCGGGGTCAGGTCATGGTTCAGCACCAGGTCGAGCACGAACAAGCCGTGGGGCAGCAGGTCGGCGGGGATGGGGCTCGCACCCTCTTCGACGCCGATTCCGCTCGTGTTCACGACCAGCTGCGCCTTGGCGAGGTCGGCCTCCATGATCGTCTCGTGCCAGGGGCGCGCGCGAAGCTCCGTCTTGCGGGTGGTGCGCGCGAAGTGCGCCACCATCGCTTCTGCCCGATGCAGATGGCGGTTGAAGACCGATACGTGCTGCACGCCCGAACCGAGCAGCACCGTCACCACCGCCCGGGCGCCACCGCCGGCCCCCAGCAGCACCGCGCCCTGCGGCCAGCTGGCCTCGTTGGAGGAGAGGAGGGACTGGAGGCCGGCCCGCACGCCGTCGACGTCGGTGTTGTGGCCGCGCAGCTTGTCGCCGTCACGGACGATCACGTTCACCGCACCTGCGCTGCGCGCGTCATCGGACAGCGCGTCCACCAGGGACGCCACCTTCTCCTTATGCGGGGCTTCGACCAGAGCGCCGACGAATGCCTCTCGCCGCAGCTGCGCGATGACGTCCGGCAGCAGGTGCGGTCGCTTCTCCCAGCGCTCGATGGCCAGGGGCAATCCGGCGGCTCCAATGGCAGCCTGCTGCACCGCCTCGAAGGCGGAGTGCGTGAAGGTTTGACCGATGACCGGAAGGCGCTGCACTCAGACGCTCGCAGTGGGCCAATGGAGGTGTGTGCGGAGCTTGGCGGCAGGGCCTTCGGCGCGTCGCTCCAGGGGGCCCATGCTATCATCGGCGCCGGTCTGGGAGAGGTCGCATAGTGGCCTAGTGCGGCGGTTTGCTAAACCGTTGAAGGGGGTTTCCTCTTCCGAGGGTTCGAATCCCTCCCTCTCCGCCAGCACCCCTCGGCGTGTGCCCGTAGCTCAGTGGATAGAGCGTCAGGTTGCGGACCTGAAGGTCGGAGGTTCGAGTCCTCTCGGGCACGCCAAACATCTCGTTCCGGTATTGGGTGTTCGGTGCCGGCAAGAAGTTCCGCGGTCAGTTCTGCTCAGCCAGCGGGTCCACGATGCTGCCATAGAAGGTCGCATCCTCGGTCCATCGAACCGCATCGACCTCCTGGAGCTCACCCACCTGTCCGGCCTCGATCAGCTCGCCGAGGACCTCGCTGACCTGGAGCCCGCCGGCGTCCGAGTGCTGAAGCAGGAGCGCTGGGCGGGCGCATGAAGGCCGCCGGGCTCCCTGTGCCTCCATCGTTTCCTGACAGAGCCATGCGGTGCCGTATGTGTCATCGATAAAGAGCGCACCTTGAACCTGGACTGCCTCGTCACCAAGGTGCTCTCCGACGGCCACATCGACAGGGACGCCTCGGCCGTCAACCTCTGCGTCGAGATCCACGATCAGGATCCCGTCCGGTTCCCCGGACGGAATGACCGGCGGAGGATCGTTGTGCTCCAGGCCGATCAGGCTGCAGCCGGCCAGGATGATCGCGATGACCGCCGAGATGAGGCGCATCGGTATTACCTGCTGATGTATGCGACAGACGCCATCGCTCGACTGCCGGTTCCAAGGTTGCATGTTGGGGTTGACACGTCTCCGCAGACCTGTATAGTACCGATAGGTTATATAACCCAGTGGTGATCTACACGGATGAAGCGACCCGATCCTCTCGACGCAACCTTCGCAGCCCTGGCCGACCCGACTCGCCGGGCGATCCTAGCCCGTCTCGCCGAAGGCGAGGCATCGGTCAAGGACCTGTCCGCCCCGTTCGACCTGAGCCAACCCGCCATCTCGAAGCACCTGCGCGTGCTGGAGCGGGCCGGCCTCATCGAGCAGGGAAGGCAGGCTCAGTGGCGGCCGCGGCGACTTCGTGCAGGCCCGCTTCGGGATGTCGCGGACTGGATCGGCCAGTACCGCAGGCATTGGGAGGAGAGCTTCGAACGGCTGGACACCTACCTCCGTGAGATCCACGACACGCAGGCACGCGCACGACCAACGAAGAAAGGGACACGACGATGAACGCGACCCGCATTGACCGCGGCAGCACCGACACCACCGCGATCTACTCGGAAGGGGGCGACCTCTACTACGAGCGCACCTTCGACGCGCCGCGCGAGGCCGTCTGGAAGGCCTTCACCGATCCCGAGGCAGTCCCACGCTGGTGGGGTCCGCACGGCACGACCACGAAGGTCGAGGAGATGGACGTCCGACCTGGCGGGAAGTGGCGCTACGTGAGCAGCGCCGCAGACCGAGATGACGTCGCCTTCTATGGCGAGTACCTCGAGGTCGACCCGCCCCAGCAGTTCCGCTGGACCTTCATGTTCGACGTCGACG
>DASSCW010000257.1:0-4594 GCA_035697465.1 Candidatus Limnocylindria bacterium
CGGCGTCCAGCAGGTCGTGCCCGTCGCCGAAGATGTCCGCCGTCACCAGCAGCTCGTCCCCCACGACGCGCTTCACCGGGTCGCGCCCCGAGTCCAGCTGCGGCTCGATGCGCTCGATGACGATGGTGCGCCGGGTGCCGATGGCCTCCGCGTCCGGCTCGCGCAGCAGCGGACCTGTCGATGCGCCTGTCCCATCGCCGTCGACCGGTGTGCTGGCCTGCGTATTGATCGGGCGTGATCGAGTCGTCGTCATGGGTCTGGCCACCACCCTACCCGATCCGTCCAAGGGGCATGGTGCGCAACCGATTCCGTCGCAGCGGGGTAGTCTCCGCATGATGACCGCTGCCCGCCGTGCCATCGGTGCCCTGGCCACGGCCCTGCTGATGGTCGCCTGCACCAGCGCGTCGCCCACATCCGATCCCACGAATTCGCCGGGTCTCGTCACGCCCTCCCCGACCGTCGAGGGGACGGCAGGGACGCCAACTCCGCCCGCGCCGACTCCCGATCCGCTCCCTACCGGCCCGGATCGGCTTCGCCTGGAGCCGGTCGCGGATGGACTGGTCGAGCCAATCGGTATCACCTCGGCTGGCGATGGGAGCGGGCGCCTGTTCGTGAACGAGCGCGGTGGGCGGATCCGGGTCATCGGGCCAGGTGGCAACCTGCGAGCCGACCCGTTCGTCGACCTCTCCAACCGCCTCGTGGCCGGCGCCGAGCGCGGGCTGCTGGGTGTCACGTTCCACCCGGACTTCGAAACCAACCGCCGGCTGTTCGTTCACTACAGTCGCGCCGGAGACGGGGCGACGGTGGTCAGCGAGCTGCGCGCGACGGCGGACCTCGCATCCGCCGACCCAGGCTCGGAGCGAATCCTGCTGACCGTGACGCAGCCGTTCGCGAACCACAACGGCGGGCAGATCGCGTTCGGGCCGGACGGCTACCTGTACATCGGCCTTGGCGATGGCGGCAGTGGCGGCGATCCCTTGGGCAACGGCCAGAACCCGAACGTGCTGCTCGGCAAGATCCTGCGCATCGATGTGGACGGCGAGCCACAGGGGCGACGCGCCTACGCGCTGCCGCCGGACAACCCATACGGCGTCGACGGTGCCGACCCGGGCGCCGGTCTGCCGGAGATCTGGGCGCTTGGCCTGCGCAATCCGTGGCGTTTCAGCTTCGATCCGGAGGGCGGCGACCTCTACATCGGCGACGTGGGCCAGCGCGGGTACGAGGAGATCGACCGTCAGCCGGGCGACTCGGACGGCGGCGAGAACTACGGCTGGAACGTGATGGAGGGCCGCCACTGCTACACGGGCGACTGCGATCAGACCGGCTTCGTCAAGCCCATCGCCGAGTACCGGCACGAGCTGGGCTGCTCGGTCACGGGTGGTTACGTCTACCGTGGATCCGCGCAGCCGGAGCTGCACGGCACGTACGTCTTCGCCGATTACTGCTCGGGGTTTCTCTTCACCCTGCAGGTTGATGCGGGAACGGTTACCCCGAAGCTGGTGCTCGAGAGCGGCCTGTCCGTCAGCAGCTTTGGGACCGATGAGGACGGCGAGATCTACGTCGCCGACCTCTCGGGCGGCGGGATCCACCACGTCCTGGTCGACGACTGAGCCCCTCGACGTCAGGTCGCTCCCATCGCACGCAGACTGACCCAGCGGTCGGCGCCAATGACGATGTGGTCGAGCAGCTCAATGTCCAGCAGCCGGCCCGCCTGCGCCAGCTCGGCGGTGATGCGAAGGTCGTCGGCAGAGGGCGTCGGATCGCCGGAAGGGTGGTTGTGCACGACCACCAGCGCGGCCGCCTGGCGCCGGACGGCATCGCGGAACACCTCGCCGACGCGGACCGCGGAGCCTGCCAGGTTACCCACGTAGACGGTCCGCACCGCCCCGACCACGTTCTTGGTGTTCAGCAGCAGGGTCCTGAGCTCCTCATGCTCCAGGTGACGCATCGCGGGCAGCATCCGCTCGCCGACGTCGGCAGGGCTCCGCACCCGCCAGCCGGGCTGGGCACCGGCTCCGGCCAGCCGTCGGGCAGCCAGCGACACCGCGATCAGGCGTGTGGCTCGCACTCGGCTGACGCCGATGCGCAGTGCCAGCCCATGGGCGCCCTCGTCCGGCAGGCGAGCGAGCGAAGGATCATCTTCGAGCAGGAGCCGGCAGACACTCCCCGGGGCGCCGGTGGCCAGCGCCAGCAGGTCGGCGTCGGACATCGACGGGACGGGCTCGGCAGACACACCGCCGACGCTAACCGGCGGCGATGGTTCGCGGGTTATCCGCCGCTTATCACGGCAGCTGGATGACGTTGTACCTCACCAGCAGGCCAAGGCACAGGGTGATGCCGTTGAACCCGGCATGCATGGCGATCGCGGCCGGGAGCGACCCCGTCCCGCGGTAGACGACCGCCAGCGCAACGCCGAGGGCGAAGATCGGCACCAGGACGAAGATCGAGCCGTGGATCAGTGCGAACAGGATGGCCGACCCCATCAGCGCCCGGCGCGGGCCGTACTCGCGCAGCCAGGCGTTGTAGACGATGCCGCGGAAGAAGATCTCCTCGGCCACGGGCGCGACGATCACCAGGGCGATGGCCAGCACCACCGGGTCGACCAGGTTGATCGCCACCTCGGCGATCCCCTCGTCCGGCCGCAGGCCGGCCAGTTCGAGGAGGCGGGCCACGATCACGGCCAGCAGCTGGGCACCGATCCAGGCCGGGATCGCCAGCAAGAGGCCCAACCCCATGGATCTGAAGAGACCTTTCGCAGGCAGGAGGCTCAGCCCTTCGAGCGCGCGCGGCGCCGCAACGAAGATGGCAGCCACCCCCAGCATGGCGGCCTGCGTGATGGTCAGAATCACCAGCGAGCCGTAGATCGATGGCGCTCGACCCTCGGTCAGGGCGAGGGCATCGTTCACGACTGATAGCGAGGCGAAGTTGGCCGCCACGATGGCCAGCATCAGCAGAACGATCAAAGACGGGCCCCGATAGCGATCCAGCGCGAGCGCTTCCCGCGCGACGAGCGAGCGGCCGATGTGCAGGCCGATGCCCAACAGCACCGCCACCGCGCTCAATGTCACGCCGGTCAGCACCAGGCCCGAGTCCTCATCGGTTGGTCGCGGCTGAGCGACGTCGAGGACCCAGGCGTTCAGCCCCACGACCGCGATCGCGCCGGCAAGGCCGCCGGCGATCAGCGCGATGGCGAGGAGCTGGAGGAACGCGTACCGGTTGGCCGGCTCCGGTGTAGTGACGGGTGCGGACTCCAGCTCAGGGGCGATCGGCGTCTCCGCCGGATCATCCACCTCGGTGCAGGGTCAGGTCAGCCGCCGGCGGGGTGGCGCAGCCCGCCCGGCTCGGACGGGCGCTCCGCGACGCGCTCCGAAGCCGCCCATTCGGACGGTCGCTCGGCCGGCCGTGGCGCCGCAGGACGCTGGAACTCGTGTCCGCAGTACGCACACAGCGGCCACTCCGGATCGGCCAGGCGGTTGCACGAGGGGCAGACGCGGTGCAGGCGTGTGCGGCAGTTGGGGCACACCAGCCAGTCGTTGTGCACCCGCTCGCGACAGACGGGGCAGAGCTCGTTCTTCTCGACTTCGGCCAGCAGGGATTCCTCTGCCAACGACCGCTCGTAGACCTCGGCCAGAGTCTCACGCGGTCGCAGGATCAGGTACAGGACCACGGCGAAGAGGAACAGCAACGGCGTGAAAAAGATGATCAGGGCGGACGCGAAGTACGGCAGGATCGGGTTCTCGCTGCGCGCCTGCATGTCGCGGAAGGCCCAGTAGGCAGTGCCGAGCCACAGGAGCACGACGTAGATCACCGTCATGTTGACGGCGATGCCGACGATCGGGTTGGTGACGAAGTCGTTCCAGATCTTGCCGGGATCCGGCAGGCCTTCAGGCATGCGTTCGGTGCCTTTCGTGTGCTGCGTCGGCGCCGGTGGAGGGCTGCGACGCGGCCGTCATGCTACCAGACAGGCGCCCCAGGACCTCCACCACGAGCCTGTGCTCGAGCTCAAGAACCCGTGCAGCCAGCTCCTCGGCTGGCTCCCCAGGGACCACTGCCACCCGGACCTGGGCCAGCATCGGGCCAGCGTCGAGCTCGGGCGTCACCTCATGGACGGTCGCGCCGGATTCAATGTCACCGGCGGCCAGCACGGCGCGATGCACCGCAATGCCCATCATCCCCTTGCCCCCATGAAGCGGCAGCAGGCTCGGGTGCACGTTGATGGCACGGCCCTCGAAGCGATCGAAGAAAGACCTGTGCAGGAGCTGGTCATATCCGGCCAGCAGGGCAAGATCCGCGCCTGCATCCGCGAGCGCGTCGCCAATTGCCGCGTCGCGGGCGGCGGCATCGGAGAACTCGGCGCGGCGGAGTACCAGGCTGCGGATGCCGTGCGCGCCGGCCACCTCCAGCGCGCGGACCGCCGGTCGATTGCTGATGACCAGTACCGGCTCCACGTCCGGCAGCTCTCCGCCTGCCACCGCCTGAAGCACGGCTTCCAGGTTGGACCCACGACCGGAGACGAGGACACCGAGCCTCACGGCACGACCCGGCGGCTAGAGGAACGCCACGCGCGCGCGGCCGCTCTCCACCGGGACCACAG
>DASSCW010000258.1:0-5688 GCA_035697465.1 Candidatus Limnocylindria bacterium
CGGTTGATTCGCCGCGCCCAGGGATCGATCTCGCCGTCGGCCGGCGGGCCTTCTGCTAGCATCGAGCGACCAACTGAAGACCGCGACAGGTGCCGCCGCCGAAAGGCCGGCGGGTGAATGGCGAAGCCGGTGAGAAGCCGGCGCTGTCCCGCAACTGTATCCGGACGACTGGGTCCGGGAGTCAGGTCGCCCAGCCAGGTCGCGATGTCCGAACCCTCGTGTGAAAGGGAAGACATCACCATGCGCACCCGTCTTCGCGTCCCGATTTTCCTGCTGGTTCTGCTTCTTGCTGCCTGCGGGCGAGGAGTCGGTTCCTCGACGCCTCTGCCCAGCGCAAGCCAGGTCTCCAGCGCCACAGCGTCGCCCAGCGTCGCGCCGGCCACCGAATATCCCGTTCTGCTGACCGATGACGCCGGCCGCGAGGTCACCATCTCGTCGGAGCCGATGCGGATCGTCAGCCTCGCCCCGTCGAACACGGAGATCGTCTGCGCCCTGGACGCGTGCGATCGGCTGGTGGGCGTCCCGGAGTACCAGGTCGGCTACCCCGAGGACGTGCTCGCCACGGTCGCCGACCTGCCGGTGGTCGTCGGCTTCAGCTCGGTCGATCGCGAGGCGATCGTGGCGACCGAGCCGGACCTGATCCTGGCGGCCGGCAACGAGCTGACCCAGAGCACCGACATCCAGGCGCTGACCGACCTTGGCTACCCGGTGCTGGTCCTCTACCCGGAGACGCTGGCGGAGATCAGCGCCGACATCTCGCTGGTCGGCGAGGCGCTGGACCAGCAGGCGGAGGCCGCGGAGATCACGGCTTCCATGGCCCAGCGCGTGGCGGCTGTGGAGGAGGCCGTCGCCGGCGCAGAGCGGCCGCTGACGTTCTACGAAGTCAGCATCTTCGAGGGCACCATCTACACGGCCGGCGCCGACTCCTTCCTCGCCTCGCTCGTCGACATCGCCGGCGGCGAGCCGATCCTTGGCGACGCAGTGACCACCGCCATCGCCCTCGAGGACCTGGTGGCAGCCGACCCGGAGGTGATCGTGCTGGGGGACGCGGCCTACGACGCGACCATCACGGCCGAGGCGGTGGCCGCACGGCAAGGCTGGGGCGAGATGGCCGCCGTGGTCGACGGCCGCGTCATTCCGCTGCCGGAGGACATCCTTATCACGCGGCCGGGGCCGCGCATCGTGGACGGCCTCGAGGCGCTGGCGCGCGCCATCCACCCGGAAGCCTTCGACTGATGCGCGCCGCTGTCGCCGGCGAGGCCACCAGGCTGCCGATCGGCATCTCGCTGACCCGCTCCGTGGCGGTGCTGGGCGGGGCCGGGCTGGCGCTGGCGTCGCTGGTGGTGGTGGCTGTGGCGGTCGGCAGTGCCGAGGTGAGCCTCGGCGACACGGCGGCCATCCTGGGTCGCCGGCTACTGGCGCTGCCGATCGCCGAGACGTGGGCGCCGAGCGCCGAGAAGATCATCTTCGACATCCGGCTGCCACGCGTGCTCACGGCCGTGCTGGTCGGCGGCGGCCTGGCAGTCGCCGGGACGGTATTTCAGGCGTTGCTGCGCAACCCGCTGGCGGATCCGTACGTGATCGGCACGGCGGCAGGTGCCAGCTTCGGCGCCGCACTGGGCATCGCCGCGCCGCTCGTGCTGCCCGCGCTCTCCATTGGGGCAGGGAGCTCCCTGCTGGGGCTGGGCGTGGTGCAGGTGCTGGCCTTCGCCGGCGGCATCGGCACCGTGCTGCTGGTCTACGCGGTCGCGCGTGGCGGGGGACGCGTGCAGATGGTCACGCTGCTGCTGACCGGCTACGCCGTGTCGGCGGTCCTGGCGGCGCTCGTTGCGCTGCTGATGTTCGTTTCAGGTCGGGCGCTGGGCGCCATCTTCGGCTGGCTGATGGGCTCGCTGGCCAACGCCGGCTGGGTGCCGCTGGCCTTCGCCACGCCGCTGATGATCGCCAGCTTCGTCGGCCTTCTGGCCCGATGGCGCCGCCTCAACCTGCTCCTGCTCGGTGATGCCCAGGCCGCCAGCCTGGGCGTGCACGTGGAGCGCGAGAAGCTCCGGCTGACGATCCTCGCCACGCTGGCCACGTCGGCGGCCGTTGCGATCTCGGGCACCATCGGCTTCGTGGGACTGGTGGTGCCGCACCTGCTGCGGCTCGCGATCGGCCCCGACCATCGGCTGCTGCTGCCGGCGTCGATGCTGGTGGGAGCCGGTCTGCTGGTGCTCGCCGACCTTGGCGCGCGACTGGTGCCCGGCGGCGGGATCCCGGTTGGCGTGGTGACCGCCCTGATCGGTGCGCCGTTCTTCCTGTGGCTGCTGCGCCGCAGCCGCCTGCTGCGGGCGGAGCTCTCCGCGTGAGCGTCGTCGCAGCTGCGCCCATCGCGTCGCTACGCGACGTTCATTTCGCCTACCCCAGGTCCGGCGCGGAGCCTCGGCCGGTGCTGCGCGGTATCGACCTGGAGCTCGCTTCCGGCGACGTGTTGGCGCTGCTCGGCGCGAACGGCAGCGGCAAGACCACCCTGCTGCGCCTTCTCAGCGGAGCGCTGGCACCCGATGCCGGCACGGTGCAGGTCAGCGGAAAGCCGGTTCAGGCGTGGGGCCGCGACGCGCTCGCCAGGCGCGTCGCGGTGCTGCCGCAGCAGCTCGAGCTGCCCGACGGATTTCGCGTCGCGGAGCTGGTCGAGATGGGGCGCGCGCCGCACGCACGGAGGCTCTTCGGTTCGACCGCCGACGACGAGCGGGCCATCCATCGTGCCTTGGCGGATGCCGACGCGCTCGACCTGGCCGATCGCCTGCCGCACGAGCTGTCCGGCGGCGAGCGTCAGCGCGTACTCGTGGCCATGGCGCTGGCGCAGGAGCCGGAGCTGCTGCTGCTCGACGAGCCCACCCTGCACCTGGACCTTGGCCACCAGGTATCCATGTTGACATCGATCCGCCGGCTCCAGGCGCACCGCGGGTTGACGGTGGTCGCCGTCCTGCACGACCTGAACCTGGCAGCCGCCTTCGCGCCGCGCGTCGTCGTGCTGCATGAGGGCGCCATCGCCGCGGACGGGAGCCCTGACGAGGTCCTCAGCGCAGCCCTCGTCCAACGGGTGTTCGGCGTGAGGGTCGCCACCGCGGTCACCGAGGACGGGCGATCGTTCCTCGGCCTGTCGCTGGACGGCTAGATTTCCTTGGGCTCGTCGTCGACCACCATCTCGAAGTCTTCCGTTCCGTCAGGGCGCAGCGAGCGATGGACGTGGATGTGCGGGTGCGTCTCGTCGCTGATCTGCTCTCGCTCGACCTTGACCATGGTCGCCTCCGGCACGTCGTCCAGGCGTTCCTGCTCGGGCAGCGCGGCGTTCGGCAGCTCCGACCAGAGGACCAGGTTCAGGAAGACGTTCAGCACGGCGATGACCGGGATCCCGAACAGCGCACCCCAGACCCCGGCGACCTGCGCCCCGATCAGCAGGCCCACCAGCACGAGGATGGGATGCATGCCCAGCGCACCCTGCATCAGGCGTGGCTGCAGCCAGTTCACGATCAGGGTCTGCGTGGCGACGAGGATGATCACGACCGGGATGAAGCCGGCCGGCGTGTAGATCCAGGCCGCCACGATCGGCGGAATGAGGGCCAGCGGCGGACCGAAGAAGGGGATGAGCATCGCGAGCGTGGAGAGGGTTCCCACCAGGAACAGGTAAGGGATCCCGAAGATGATTCCCACCACCATCACCAGCACGGCCTGGATGGCGGCCAGGATGATCTGGGCGCGCAGGAAGCCGCCGAAGGCGCGTGCCACGCTGCGCTCGAGGATGGCCACCTCGTCGGAGAACTTGCGCGGTACCGCGCGGTTCACCTTGGCCCAGATGCGCTCGCTGTCCATCAGCATGTACAGCGAGAGGATCAGGATCAGCACCAGCGAGCCAAGCGTCGCCAGCGTCGCGCTGGCGATCTCCTCTGCCTGGTCGAAGATCGCGCCGGTCAGGTCGCCCACCTGCGCACTGGCCGTCTGGAACAGCTCGACCAGGTTGATCTGGTTCGGATCCAGTCCCAGCGTCTGCTGGTAGCCGGCCAGCGTCTCCTCGATGCGCAGCTCGGTCTGCGGGAACTCCTGGGTGATGCGCGTCACCTCGCTGGTGATGGCGCCGCCGGCCGAGAAGAGGACGAAGCCCAGGCCGATGAGTGCCAGCAGGTAGGCGATCACCACCGCCAGCGCCCAGTTCACCGGCAGCCGGTCGTCGATGTAGCGCGCCACGGGCGACATCACGAAGGCCAGCAGCCAGGCCAGGAACAGGATGAGGATGATCTGGCTGAAGCCGCCGAAGAAGGTGAAGGCCCACTGGATGAGGAGGAGCGCGAAGTAGGCCGAGCCGAGGATCACGAACGCCAGCAGCCAGCGTCGCTCGCGAGCCCCTAAGCCGGCGAGAGGCGGCCCGGTCATCCGGCGACGCCTCGCGGACCGATACCGATGGCGGCCCGCACCTCCGCCAGCGTTGCCTCCAGGATCGGCCGGACCTTGGCGGCGCCATCGGCCAGGACCTGCTCGACGAGCCCCGGCTCGGCCGCCAGGTCGGCGCGCTTCTCACGCATCGGCCGGAAGAACTCGATGATGCGTTCCGCCAGCAGCTGCTTGGTGTCGACGCAGCCGGTCCGTGCGGTGCGCTCGCCGTCCTGGATCTGCAGGTAGTCGCCGCCGAAGAAGCGGTGCAGCTGGCACACGTTGCAGATCTCCGGACGGCCCGGATCGGTGCGCCTGATGCGCTGTGGGTCGGTGACCATGCTCATCACGATCCTGCGGATGGCATCGGGCTCGGCGAAGATCGGGATCGTGTTGCCCGCCGACTTGCTCATCTTGCGGGCGCCATCGGTTCCCAGCACCACTGGCGCATCGGTAAAGACCGCCTGTGGCTCCGGGAAGATCTCGCCATAGCGACGGTTGAAGGCGCGCACGATCTCGCGCGACAGCTCCAGGTGCGCTGCCTGGTCCTTGCCGACCGGCACCCGGCTTGCCTTGTAGATGACGATGTCGGCCGCCTGAAGGACCGGGTAGTTGAGGAGGCCCATGCTGTTCTCGACGCCCTCGTCGCGCTTCTCCTTGTAGGTCGGCGTGCGCTCGAGCCAGCTGACCGGCACCACCGTGTCGAAGATCCACATCAGCTCGGTGTGCTCGGGGAAGTCGGACTGCCGGATCAGCGCGCACCGCTCGGGGTCGAGGCCGACCGCCAGCAGGTCGAGCACCATCTCGTGGGTCAGCTCGCGCAGGACCGCGCCGTCGTGAACCGTGGTCATGGCGTGGAGGTCGACGATGCCGTAGATGGCCTCGTATTCGTCCTGCAGCCGGACGTAGTTCACCTGTGCGCCGAGATAGTTGCCCAGGTGCGATGCGCCGGACGGCTGGATGCCGCTGAAGACACGCTCGCGGACCGCGGGCTGCGCGGTTTCCTCGGTTGGAGCGAGCTGGCTCATCGGAGGCCGAGTGTAACGCACGCTCCCGCGCGCGAAGGCTCGCTCACTCAGCCGGTTGGACGGGTCGGGCGATAATGCTTCGAGATGACCCAGGAAGCCTGGCCTACGGCGGCCGATCCCGCGCGGCGGCTCGGCCGCAGGGTGGAGTTCCACGCGCAGATCGGCTCGACCAACGATCGGGCTCGTGAGGCCCTGTCCCAGCCCGATGGCGACGGACTGGCGGTGGTCGCCGATCTGCAGACCGCCGGCCGTG
>DASSCW010000259.1:0-2028 GCA_035697465.1 Candidatus Limnocylindria bacterium
ACAGGAACGGGGCGTAGGCGGCGCCGAGCACCGACATCGTGCTGCGCGGCGTCTCGCCAATGCCGCGTCCGCGCGCCAGGCCATCGGTGAAGGCCAGCTCAGGTTGGTGACACGAGGAGCACGACACCTGGCCGTTCACGCTGAAGCGGTCGTCGAAGAAGAACGACTCGCCCAGCGACGCCGCCGCCGGATCGTCCGCGTAGCGGTTGGAGGGATCGTCCGGCAGGGGAGGCAGGCTACCGATCCACAGCGCGCGCAGGAGCTTCTGCTCGTCAGGCGTGAAGGCGGGCGGCTGACCGAACGTCGACGGCCTGGCCGATGGCGACGACGCCGCCGTGCAGCCGCCCAGCAGGCCCAGCGCCGCAAGCACCGCCAGGCTCAGCGTGACCTTCACATCCCTCGGATGCCCCGCGGCCGCCGATCGTGACAGGCGATCAGCGCTGGGTGATGGTCAGGACGACCGACTCGGCTCCCTTGCTGAGCTCCACCTGCACGTCCTCGATGTCGGCGGAGCAGGTGCCGCCGCAGGCCGCGAACTCGGCGCCCAGCCAATGCGCCACGCCGATGCGCATCTCGGGGGTGAGCACTGCGCTCGCGAAGCGGGCGAACATCCAGTCCGCGCCGTCGAGCTTCAGCGGTCCGCCGGTGAGGCTGTCGATCCGCGCCTCGACCCGCACGATCTGCCCGTCATCGAGGGTGAGCAGCACGTCATGCATGTGGTCCTTGGCGATCGCCATGCACTCCATCACGCCGTCCTTTTGCCCGCAAGCCAGGTCCATGGCTTCCAACCGCTGCTGAGCGGCAACCGACGGACCGAAGATGCTCGGTCCCCGGCCCGTCGGTGCCAGCGCACGCGACCCGATCACGGTCGCGATGACCAGGCCAGCGGCCACTGCCCCGGCCAATGTCAGGACCCGAAGCGTCAATCGCCTGGTCCGTCCGCGAGGGAGCCAAGACCGGTCACGGTCGAGCAGCGAAGCATCGGGGATGCCTTCGCCGGCCTCGGCGGCGGTGGCGGAGAGGCTCCGCGTGAATTGCATGGCGCGCTCTGCCTCGCGGGTGCAGGTGCCGCATGTGGCGAGATGTGCGTGGTCGAGCGCCGCGTCGTTGCCGTCCAGGATCGTCTCGACGATCCCCGGCGTGCGGCTGCAGCGAGCCATGACGGTGTCGGTCATCGTTCCATCCCGCTCCACTGCCGGTACATGCGCCGTCGCGTGCGACTCAGCAGCGCCCGCGTGTTCGGGTAGGAGAGCGACAGCATCCGCGCCACCTCCTCCAGGGAGTAGCCGTGGGCGTAGTGCAGCACCACGATCGCCCGCTCCCGCAGGGGCAGCCTTTCGATCAGGTCACGGAGGGCGGGGTCGCTGACCGGCGGCGGATCGGCGAAGCGGGCCTGGTGGCGGTCCTGGAGCGCGGATCGCCGCAGCACCTGGTAGCAGAGGTTCTCCGCGATGCGGGCCAGCCATCGGTCCAAGGCGGAGGCGTGGCGCAGCTGGTCGATCCGCGACCGGGCTGCCAGGTAGGTGTCCTGCACGATGTCGTCGGCCCCTTCCGCGCCCAGGATGGATCTGGCCACCGCGAGCACTCGCGGACGCGCGCGCTCGAAGCGCGCATCGAAGTCGTCCACCGTAAGCGGCGATGCGTCGGCCCGAATCAGATCCACCACGATTCCTGTCGCTTGATTCCCCGATGCGCCGGACGGCCAAACTGTGACATTCATTCTGCGACCGAAGATGTCGAGAACGGCTGCGCGGCTCCGTTCTCTGGGTAAGGCGCCGACCGGCGCAATCCAAAGCGAGGAGACCGATGAGCAAGTTCGTCCTGATCGTCAATTTCGAGGGCGGCGTGGTGGATACGCCCATGGAGGAATGGAAGCCGGAGGAGGTGCAGGCGCATCTCGACTACTACCGGGCGCTGAATGCGGAGCTCCGCGCCACTGGTGAGCTGATCGAGACGGCGGTCCTCGCAGGGCCCGAGATGGCCAAGGTGGTCACCTCGAACGGCAAGGGCGCGCCGGTGGTTACCGAC
>DASSCW010000260.1:0-4951 GCA_035697465.1 Candidatus Limnocylindria bacterium
GGACCATCCTGACCACAAGCCATTCCAGTTCTACGCGGATGTCCGGCAGCCGGGGTCCTTGAAAGAGCTCACCGCGAAGGTCCGCCAGGCGGAGGCGGCCGGCTACCACGGGCTCGTCATCCCGGACCACCTGATCGACCAGATGTCGCCGGTCCCGGCGATGGCAGCGGTCGCGGCGATCAGCGACCGGCTACGCATCGGTGCATTCGTGCTCAACAACGACCTGCGGCACCCGGCGGTGCTGGCCCAGGACCTCGCCTCGCTGGACGTCCTCAGCGGGGGACGCCTGGACGTCAACATCGGCGCGGGCTGGAACCAGCCGGAGTACGAGGCGATCGGCATTGCGTTCGAGCCTGCCCGCGTTCGGAGCGAGCGCCTGGCCGAAGCCATCGCCGTCATCAAGGGCTGCCTGCGCGGCGTGCCATTCAGCTTCGAAGGGACGCACTACCGGATCACGGACTACCAGGCAGGTCCGCCGGCGATTCAGCAGCCGCATCCGCCGTTCATGATCGGCGGCGGCGGTCGGCGGACGCTCGAACTGGCGGCTCGCGAAGCCGATGTGGTGGGACTCGCGCCGCGGATCCGGCAGGGTCGCGGCGACGCGATGAGCCTCACCTGGGAAGCGACCGCCGAAAAGATCGACTGGGTCCGCGAGGCCGCCGGCGACCGCTGGGAGCGGCTCACCCTGAACGTGTACCCGTCATCGGTCGCGGTGACGGTGACTGATCAGCCGTCCATCGCCGCGCGCGAGACGGCCGACTCGCTGGAGCAGCGAATGGGCACCCGGTTGACGGAGGAACAGGTGCTGAGGTCGCCGCACATCTTCATCGGGTCGGTGGAGTCGTTCACGGAGAAATTCATCGGCCTGAGGGAGGGCCTGGGCATCAGCTCGATCATGGTCGGGGAGCTGGGCCCGCTGGACGGAGTCGTTGAGCGGCTGAGCGGCAGCTAACCCGATCGGTTCACCTGGCCGGCACGCACCCGATAGTTCATCGCTCAGACACCGACTTGCCGTTTGCGAATGGGGGAAGCGCTAGTTCGGTTCGCGCCCGGAAATCGACTCTGCCAGGCCCAACGTTGAGCCTGACGGAGGCTTCGCGATGGCGGACCCAGCGCTTGTGAGTCACTTAGTGCTACGGGGATTCGCATCCCGCAAGTCGGCGTGCCGCGCGTCGCGGAGTGTCACTCCCCAGGGCGCGTCGCAGGGGACCGACCTCTAAGCGCCCTCCTCGAGGCTGAACGGCGGGTAGCGGTCCGTGACCAGCAGGAAGGCATACGCGGAGACACGCAGGGTCCACCGGCTGACGCCGACCACGAAGTCGAACAGGGGCTTCGGATAGCGTCCTGTGATGAGGATGGCGAACCAGGCGATGACGATCGCCAGGATGGCGCCGATCCATAGGAACAGCAGGACGAAGTAGTGCGGGATGGCCAGCAGCCACTTCACCAGCGGCAGCCAGCGGTTGAGATCCTTCTCGACGTCCGGGTACTCGATCTCCAGGTGAATGGACTGCTCTTCAACCGTCGACGGATACCGATCCGTCAGCAGCGCCATGTACGAGGAGACGCGGTAGCCGAAGCGGGTCAGCTCTCGTGCGAAGTCGAACCACCAGCGCGGGTATCGCAGCCGCACGACGATCATCAGCGCCGTCGCACCGGCAAGTCCGGCGAGCAGTCCGCCACCGGTTCCCGCGGCCTGCTGGCCGCTGGCAGTGACCATTGCCTGGTTGCCGCTCGCCGTGAGCAGGCTGAGGACGACGGCGATCGGGATGATCCAGATCAACCGGAAGAAGGTGCTGAGCCGATCCAGCCGTTCGGGATAGTCGATGTTCAGTCGAGCGGCGTAGGGAGCGGCGGAAATCTGGGCAGTCATGCCGGCACCGCCACCGATGCGCTCGGCACCGTGGTCGTGGCGCTATCCGAAGCGGGCATGAGGCTCGCCTGCCTGGATATGGAGATGACCAGCGTCCCTCGTGCGTGCCCACCAGCGACCTGGCGGATGGCCTCGGCGGTCTTCCCCAGTGGGTAGGTGCCGCCGATGACCGGCGTGATCTTCTCGGCCTCGGCGAGTGCCTTGAGGGCGATAAGGTCGGCCCGGTTCTGGCTCTTGACGGAAGGTCGTGCCTGCTGGCGCACGAACATCGCTGCGAGGGCTCCACGAATCACGCGACCCAGCTTGCCGGGCGCGTGTCCACCACCGTTGGAGATCAGCATCCCGGTCGGACTGAGCGCGCGCCGGGTGTCCGACATCGAGTGGTCGCCCACGTTGTCCAGGATCAGGTCGTAGCGCTCGGCCCCCTTCCGGAAGTCCGTGCGGGTGTAGTCGATGACGTGATCGGCGCCGATGGAGCGGACGATGTCCGCGTTCGCTGCGCTGCAGACGCCGGTCACCTCCGCGCCGAACGCCTTCGCGATCTGCACGGCGTACGTGCCGACGCCGCCGGACGCCCCGTTGATGAGGACCTTCTGGCCAGGCTTGACGTGGCCGTCATCGCGCAGAAGCTGGAGGGCGGTGGTTGCGGACACGCCAACGGCGGCTGCCTCTTCGAAGGTGAGGTTGGCCGGCTTCCTGACGAACTGATCCTCGGGAGCGCTCGCGTACTCGGCGAACGCGCCCGCGCACCAACCGAAAACGTCGTCGCCCGGTCGGAAGGTGTGGACGTTCGCGCCGATCGCTTCGACTGTCCCGGCGATATCGGTGCCTGGAACGCGGTTCTTTGGCTTGCTGAGCCCGGTTGCCATGCGCATGACGTACGGCACGCCGGTCATCAGGATCCAGTCGCCGACATGGATGGAAGCGGCGTGGACGCGAACGAGCACCTCGTTGTCAGCGATCTCCGGCTTGCCGATATCCTGTGTGGCCAGGACCTCCGCTGAGCCGTACTTGTCTTGGACGATTGCCTTCATGGCTGGCCACTTTCCTCCGTGTATACTTAGTACGCGCAATCGAGTACGCTGTATACCGTAGTGAGTACGGCGTACGCCGTCAAGTCCCAACTTCCGAGGAGAAGCGCAGATGGCGACACGCACGAGCGCGCGGGCGGAGCCGCGCAGCCGGCTGAGTCGGGAGCGAGTCCTGGATGCTGCGATCGCCAATGCGGATGCGGGCGGCCTGGAGGCCCTGAGCATGCGCACCCTCGCCGAGATGCTCGACGTCGCGCCGATGGCCCTGTACCGCCACGTGGCCAACAAGGACGACCTCATCGACGCCATGGTCGACGTGGTCTTCAGCGAGATCGGCGTGCCGTCAGGTGGCGGCGACTGGCAGACCGCCATGCGGCAGCGGGCGATTGCGGTCCGCGACGCGCTGTTGCGCCATCGCTGGGCTATCGGCCTTCTGGAATCCCGTCGGAGCCCGGGGCCAGCGAACCTGCGCCACCACGACGCGGTGATCGGCAGGCTCCGTGCGGCCGGCTTCAGCGTCGAGATGGCCGCGCACGCGTACTCGCTGCTGGATGCCTACATCTACGGCTTCGCCCTGACCAAGATGAGCCTCCCCTTCGACACGGGGGTGGAGGTCGCGGAAGTGGCCCAGAGCATGCTCGAGCCATTCCCGGTCAACGAGTACCCCAACCTCGTCGAGTTCATCACCGAGCACGCCATGAAGCCCGGCTATGACTACGGGGACGAGTTCGAATACGGCCTGGACATCATCCTGGAAGGGCTGGAGCGGAAGCTCGCCACCGACTGAGGCCGATGAGTCTCCGTCCGAACTGACGTCTACCTCTCGACGATCACTTGCAGGGAGCAATGACCATGAAGCTGACCGCCTCGATGATGGTGACCCTGGACGGCGTGTATCAGGGTCCCGGCGGCCCCGACGAGGATCGCCGCGACGGGTTCGATCGCGGCGGATGGGCGGCCACCCACGGCGACCCGGAGATGTGGCCGTTCCTGACCTCGTGGTTCGAGCGTGCAGATGCGCTGCTCCTGGGGCGCAAGACCTGGGAGATCTGGGAGCCGTACTGGCCGCTTCACGACAGCGGCGACGCGGTGTCCCACGGCATCAACGTCCTGCCCAAGTACGTGGCCTCGACCACGCTCAAGGACCCGACCTGGCAGAACACCCACGTCATCGACGGTGACCTCGAGGCGGCCATCCGAGAGCTCAAGGCGAAGCCCGGACGCGAGCTCCAGCTCCACGGCAGCGGCGTCCTGCTCCGTTGGCTCCTCGAGCGCGACCTGGTCGACGAGCTCAACCTGCGGATCTACCCCGTCATCGTGGGCGATGGGCTCCGGCTCTTCCCGGAGCACGGCCAAACGCACGATCTGGAACTGGTCGAGTCGCGCTCGTTGCCGGCCGGCGTGACGATCCAGACCTATCGGCCGTCCGGCCGCCTGACATTCGGGACCGCCGGCTGAGGGCGCGCGCTGGAGCCTGAAACCTTCCCGAGTCGCGGTTTGCGCATGGGAGAAGCGTTAGGCCAGTTAGCGCCCGCGGAATCGCCACCATGAGACGACAGCTGAGCGTGAATTCGGCCTGCGCCACCTCACCATGGCGCTGTGGAATCACTTAACGCTACGGCCATTCGCATCCCGCAAGTCCGGGGGACGCCTTTACTCCGCCACCGATTGCTCGACGGCGTCCAGCGCCAGCTGCTCGTCGACCTCGCCCGGCAGCCCGCTCACGCCGACGGCCCCCACTTTCCGGTCGCCGTCGAAGACGGCCACTCCACCCAGGAAAAATGTGAAGAACGGGTCGAAGCTGGCGCGCTCCACCGGGTCGTCCCTGACCTTGTCGGCCAGCTCGCGCGTGGTCCGCGCGTCGCTCCGGGCAGCCGTGTAGGCCTTGCGCTGCGCGTTCAGACGGGAGTCGTGCGCGGCACCATCCATCACTGCCGCCACAATCAGCTCGCCGTGGGAATCCGCCACGTAGACGGAGACCGGACCCGGAGCATTCGTGACGACATGGTCGACGATGGCGCGGGCTCTTCGAAGGTTCATCGGTACC
>DASSCW010000261.1:0-5576 GCA_035697465.1 Candidatus Limnocylindria bacterium
GCGAAGCCCGCCGTCCAGCTCCCTTGCCGCCCAGAACCGTGGCGAGGTCGTCGCCGGCCGTGAGCAGGTGGTAGCCGATGTCGTACTCGGCGAGGGCGTGGCGCACGGCACCCAGCTCGGCGCGGGCATCCTCGTCGTCACGACCGACGTAGCTGGCCCGGTCGAGCAGGACGACCACCGTCCCGACACCGCGGCGGCGGAGTGACGCCAGGGCACGGACCCATTCGCGGTCGGTCGACCCGGTGACGATGCAGAGCGTCATCCCGCGTCGCAGCTGCGGCAGGGTTGCGACCAGCACCTCGGCCAGCGGCCGGGAGCCGTCCGCCTGCACGTTGGCCAGCAGGTGGAGGATCTTCTGCTCGACGCGCGTGCCGCGGTCCGGAGTCAGCAGGTGCTGCCGGCGCGAGGAGACCGTAATGCCCACGGCCCGATTCTCATTGAGCGTCTGCACCGCGATGGAGGCCGCCGCGCTGACCGCTGCCTCGACCGAGGCCGTCTCCCCAACCCCGGCGTGCGATGCGCGATCGAGGTCGACCATCATCCAGAGGTCGGCGGTCTGCTCCAGGTCGAACTCCTTCACGTGCAGCTCGCCGTGGCGCACGCTCGACAGCCAGTGGATGCGGTTGATGGCGTCGCCGTGGACGTAGGGCCGGATGCTGCTGACCAGCGGGCTGGCCGCCTCGAACCGGCGGCGCGAGGGCGAGGTGCCGTCGACCGGTGACGGTGGCAGCCGCCAGTGCGGCAGCTCGTGGACCTTCGGGAAGACGACCACCCAGGTCGGCTGGCCGACGACCATCTCACTGGTGAAGAGGCCAAACGGGTCGCCGGTCCGCACGCGGAGCGCGCCGAGCCGATAAGAGCCGCGGCGCAGGAGGGTGACCTTGGCGAGCCACTGGCGGCTGCCCTGCGACGCGACCCCGATCACGCGACCCGGTAGCGGCGCCGGCAAGGTCGAGTCGTTCCATAGCTCTACCCATGGCTTGCTCCAGCGCGTCTCGTTGTCGACGCGATACACCGCCTGGAGCACCTCCCCCACCTGGGCCCGCGGGTTGAGGACGTGATAACCGGCCCGCAGCCCCTGCAGCCCGCGGCGCGCGTAGAGCCACGATCCGAGCAGCAGGCCACCCAGCAGGTACACGAGGAAAAAGAGGAAGTCGAGCCCGGTGCTGAAAGCGGCGACCACCAGCACCGTGCCGAGGAAGACGAATCGCAGCTGTCGCGCCAGGCTGCCCATGGCGGCGGGTTCCTTTCGAGGGCGCTAGACGGGTCCGGCGGTCGCGCTGGCGGCCTCGCCGATCGGCACCTGGCCCAGGATCTCGCGCACGATCGAATCGGGGTCGATCTCGCGAAGCGATGCCTGGCTCTTGATGATGAGCCGGTGTGCCAGCACCGCGACGGCCAGCTGTTTGACGTCGTCCGGGATCACGTAGTCACGCCCCTCAAGCGCGGCAAGCGCCTGGCTGGAGCGATACAGGTTGATCGAGCCGCGCGGCGACGAGCCGAGGTACACGTCGGGATGCTCGCGGGTCGCTGTCACCAACCGGACGATGTACTCGGCCACGGACTGGTCGACGTAGATCTCCTTGATCCCGGTCTGCATCTGCCGCAGCTCCTCCAGAGAGAGGACCTGGCGCAGGTCGTCGATCGGGTGCAGGCGCTTCTGCTCGTCGAGGATGACGATCTCTTCCATCGCCTTCGGATAGCCGAGACGCAGGCGAAGCATGAACCGATCGAGCTGAGCCTCCGGAAGGGCGAAGGTGCCCTCGTACTCGATCGGGTTCTGGGTGGCGATGACCAGGAACGGCGACGGCATCGGATAGGTGACGCCGTCGATAGTGGCCTGCCGCTCCTCCATGCACTCGAGCAGCGCCGACTGGGTCTTCGGCGTCGCCCGGTTGATCTCGTCGGCGAGCGCCACCTGGGCGAAGATCGGGCCGGGCCGGAACTCGAACTCCTGGGACTTCTGATTGAAGATCGAGAGGCCGGTGACGTCGGACGGCAGCAGGTCGGGCGTGAACTGGATGCGTCGGAAGCTGCAGCCGATGCTCTTGGAGAGAGCCTTGGCCAGCATCGTCTTGCCGACCCCGGGAACATCCTCGATCAGGATGTGGCCCTCGCAGAGGAGGGCGACGAGGGCCATCCGCACCTCGACATGCTTGCCGATGATCACGCGCTCGACGTTGGCGACGACGCGTTCCGCCGGCTCCTGGACGTTTTTCACCATCTAATCAGTGTTTCCTTCGTCTGGGCGACGGCGGGGTGGGAAGGTTTCCCTCCGCATCACAATACCCCACGCCGTTACAGACGGGTTCAGAGGCGATTCCGTTCAATCCCCAACGGGACGCCAGCTGAAGCCTTCTGCCGAATCCAGCCGGCGCAGGACTTCGCCCGTCAGCTCCCACCACGTAGAAGGTCCCCTCCGTCGGAGGCTCCGCTTCCGCCGGCAGGGGCATCGGCTCGGCCGCGCTGACTTGGCTGGGCTGCATGCTCGTCACATCGCCTGTCGAGCCGGCTCAATTCGCAACGATTACTGCCAGTGATCAACATGAGCGTGGAGAGCCCGCAAACCGTCGTGTGATTACTGGCAGTGATCAACGGGAGCGTGGAGAGCCTGCCAACCGTCGTGTGATTACTGCCAGTGATATCGACCCTTCTTACCGGGCCTCGAGCAGGCGCAGCCACTCCGCCATCACCGCGCCACCGACCGGGGCCGCGCGCCCGGACCCCGAGCCACCGCTCTCGACGATCACCGCAATGGCGATGACGGGCGTGGCCGAGCCTTCGGCCGGCGCGAAACCGATGAACCAGGAATGCGGCGGCACGTTCGGACCCAGCTCGGCCGTGCCCGTCTTGCCGGCCGTCTGCACGCCGCTGATCCCGAAGTTGCTGACGGCTCCCGCGCCGGCGTAGAGGCGTCCGATGTCGCCGTGCACGGCATCGACCATGGCGGAGCGGACCTGCGCCGCGGTCTGCGGGCTCACCACGCGCGCGCCGCCGGAAGGGCCGAACGTCTCGAGCACCCGGTCAGAGGGTCCGTCGGCCGGCCGCGGAGCGTGCGCGCGCATGTCGCTGACGACGAAGGGCTGGGGCAGGATGCCGTCGTTGGCGATCGTTGCCGCCACCAGCCCCATCTGCACCGGCGTGACGCTGACGCGCCCCTGGCCGAACGCGGCCTGCGCGAGCTCCGCACGGTCTGAGAACGGGGCGCAGTCGCCGTCCTGCTGCGCGGTCACGAACGACCCGGCCACAGACAGCGCCCGCGGTGACGGCCCGATCGCCAGTGGCGAGCAGAAGCCAAAGCGCCGCGCGTACTCGAGGTACTCATCGGCTCCGACCTCGAGACCCACGTGGGCGAAGAAGATGTTGCTCGACACCTGCAGCGCCTCCGACAGCGGCCAGAGGGCCGGGCGGATGCTGCCCAGGTCGTGCTCGAGGACGCGGAATCCCTCCACCACGAAGCCCTCGACCTCCTGGCGCGGCTGGTCCTCGAACGTCGTCTGGGGGGTGATGGCGCCGGAGTCGAGCGCCGCTGCGGCGGTGAGCACCTTCATGATCGAGCCGGGCGTGTAGCTGCCCTGTCGATCACGCGCCACCAGCGGGTCGTCCGGCATCGCCTGGATCTGCTCCATCGGGCCGGCGGCTGTGTCGGGATCGCCCGAGATCGGCGTTGCGTCGAAGGTGGGCGTCGAGGTCATGGCCAGGATCGCGCCGGTCCGCGGGTCGAGCGCCACGATCGCTCCCGGATCTGCGCCGAGCTGCGCCGCCGCGAAGTCCTGCAGCCGCTTGTCGATCGTCAGCGTCACGTCGCGAGGCTGCGGCTGGCGGGCGAGGACGTCGTTCAGCCATTCATTGAGCGGGTTCGGGTCGGCTCGGCCGCTGAGGATGTCGTCCCACGCGCGCTCCAGTCCTGTCACGCCGAAGCGCAGGCTCGCGTAGCCGATGAGGTGCGTGAAAGCCGGGTCACGGTAGGTCCGGCGGCTGATCCCGTCGATCACGCGGCTCGAGGCGAGCACGCGGCCCCGCGAGTCGAAGATCGCGCCGCGTGGCAGCGTTCGGCGTGCCGAGATGACCTCAGGGTTGTCCTGGCGCGCCGCGAGCGTCGGAGCGTCGATCACCTGCCACCAGGTCAGCCCCGCGGAGACGAGGGCGAACGACAGCAGCAGGTAGAGCGCCAGGCGCCGCACGTTGACCGCGATCAAGGGTCGCGCCCCTCGGCCGCGCTGCCCACCGCCGAGCGGTGGCTGATCGCAAGCAGCAGGCCGACCACGATGAAGCTGGCCAGCAGGCTGGAGCCGCCATAGCTGACGAAGGGGAAGGTGATGCCGGTCAGCGGGATGAGCTTCAGGACACCGGCCGCGATGATCAGCGTCTGAAGGCCGATGCTGGCGGTGAGCCCCACGGCGAGCATCGCGCTGAAGTCGTCGCGCGCCAGGACGGCGACGCGCAGGCCGCGGAAGACCATGGCAAGCACCAGTGCCAGCAGGGCGAAGGCACCGACCGCGCCGAGCTCCTCACCCACCACCGCGAAGATGAAATCTGTCTCGACGCCGAAGAACCCGTTCGGCCCGGTAGTCGGCAGCAGCGAGCGTCCGAGGCCCTCGCCGAAGAGCCCGCCCCGCCCGAAGGCGTACAGCGACTGGACCGTCTGGTAGCCCGCGCCCAACGGGTCGGCGAAAGGATCGATCCAGGCCTGGACGCGCCCGGCGACATGGGAGAAGAGGCGCGAGGCGACGAAGGCGCCGACCAGGAAGAGGATGAGCCCGATCAGCACGTAGCTGCGCCGCCCGGTGGCCACGAACAGCATCGTCAGGAATATGCCGAAGAAGAGGAGCGCGGTTCCCAGGTCCTTGCCGAAGACGACAACCAGCATGACGATCACAAAGATGGCGAGCATCGGCAGCAGATAGGGCAGCGGCGGGATCCGTATCGGACCGATGCGCGCACTGGCGTCGCGCAGCAACGCCCGGTGCTCGGCCAGGTAGCCGGCAATGAACACCACCAGCACGATCTTGATGAACTCGCTCGGCTGGAAGCCGATCGGCCCCAGGTAGATCCACAGCCGTGCGCCGTTCACCTCGGTCCCGAACAGGAACGTGAACATCAACATCGCGATGCCCGCCAGCGCCCACGTGTACTTGTAGTGGCGCAGGAACCGGTCGTCGCGCAGGCCGATGGCGACGGCCAGCATGGCTGCCACGCCGATCACGAACCACAGCATCTGCGTGGCGGCGATATCGAGGTTCAGGCCGAAGGCGGCCGTCTCGCCGAGATCCGGCGCCAGCCGGTTCAGCATCACGATGCCGACGCCGCCGATGGTCGCCACCAGCGGCAGCAGCAGCGGATCGCCTCGATGGCCGGCGGCAACCAGCGCAAAGTGGGCAATGAGCATCGTCACCAGGTAGATGGCGGCAAGCAGCATCGGCCCGATGTCGGCGCTGCCGGTCCTGGCCATGTGCGTCACCGCGAAGCCGAGCGGCACGAGCAGCAGGAGCGGCAACAGCATGCGCAGCTCGAGCCAGCGCCAGGCCACCCGCGAGGCCCGACGGGGCGCGGCCGCCTCAGCGCTCAAGGCGTAG
>DASSCW010000262.1:0-8121 GCA_035697465.1 Candidatus Limnocylindria bacterium
CATCGGCTGACGTCCTTGAGTAGACAGGGGGTCCGCGATTCCCCCTTGGATAGTTGTGGCGGCGATGGTGTTGCTCGTGCTGAGCTTCGTCATGACGATCGTGGCCGGCTTCTCACCATCCCGCCGCCATTGGGTCCTCGCAGCCGCGCGCCTGCGTTACCTGCTCTTCGGCCTGATGTTCGGTGCCTTTGGCCTGTGGATTACCTTCGGGGCGGTTTCACGGTGGCCTGACTGGGGATCGCTCATCTTGGGTCTGTTCATGATCGCGATGGGCGCCGTCTGGTTGTACGCGCGGGGTGGGATCGGACCGGACTTCCCTGGCGCATGAGAATGCTGATCCACCCCGAGATCATCACCGCATAGACTCATCCTCATGGCACGTCACGTTGTTGAGATCGAGCGGCAGATCGAGGACGTGTTCGCCGTGCTCACCGATGTGACGAAGACCGGCCAGTGGTATCCGGCCAAGGTCGAGGAGTGGTGGACGACGCCGCCACCCCATGGCGTCGGCTCGGTCCGCAGAGCGCGCGTGCTGGTCATGGGTCGTGGCATTGAGAACGATGCGATCGTGACGGAGTACGAGCCGCCGCGGCGCGCGTCGATGAAGGGTCTGTCAAGCATGGCGCCCTTCGAGGCGAACCTGTCCTTCGAACCGATCGAGGGCGGCACGCGCGTCGAGGTCGAGACGGTCTTCCGCCTGCGGGGCGTGACGCGGCTGATCGGGCCGATGTTCGTGAAGAACTACGAGCGCGGGTGGGACGTCGGGATGGCGAACCTCAAGCGGATGATGGAAGCGGGCGAGCTATAGCTGTCCAGATTAGGCCCGCCAGCGGCAGGGACGACCTCGCTGTCTGGGCCGAGGTCAAGAATCAGCTGACGCCGCTCGACCGGGTGACGCCGGAGGAGCTGGAGCATGAGCTCGGCACCAGCCCCGGTATGCGCCTGCTGCTGGCCATGCTCGACGGCGAGGTCGTGGGCAGCGGCATCGGGCGGGATTCGCAGGCGGCACCAGATTCGCTGTTCGCGATGGCCCGGGTGGTGCCCGCCCACCGTCGCCGCGGCGCCGGCTCGGCGCTCTTCGCGGCGTTGTCGGAATTGGCGCGAGATCGCGGCCGGACACACTTGTTCGGCCGGATCCAGGAAGACGACGCGGAGTCGCTGGAGTGGGCCAACCGTCGCGGCCTGACCGAGATCGCTCGCGAGACGACCCTCCTCCTCTCCCTGGTTGACCTGCCCAAGGGCACGCCGCCGGCCCCGCCGTCCGGAGTGGAGCTGGTGAGCCTCGCCGCGCGTCCCGACCTGGCAGCCGACGCGCACCGGATCGAATCCGAGGCGATCCTGGACATCCCCGGTCCGTTCCCGCAATCGCCCGTGGCATTCGAGGCATGGCGGAGGGAGAACGTTGACCTGCCTGGCTTTCAGCCCGCGGGATCATTCGTTGCACTGCTGGGCGGCGACCCGGTCGGCTATGCCGGCCTCAGCGCCACAGATGAATCCCTGGCAGAGCATCTGCTCACCGGCGTGCTGCGCAGGGCGCGGGGTCGAGGCATCGCCACAGCGCTAAAACGAGCGCAGATCGATTGGGCGCGCCGCGCGGGCTATCAGCAGCTCGTCACCTGGACCTCATCGCGAAACGACCCGATGCGCAGCATCAACCTGAAGCTCGGGTACATCGAGCAGCCGGCATCGATTGCGGTGCGCGGACCAGTGACGGACTTGACCGGCACGGCCGCTGCTAGGATCGGGCCAGATGGCTGAACAGACGATCGAGCCAGCAGCCGAAGCACCGGTCGTGCGACGCGGTCGCACGGGCCCGATCGATCCCGAGAAAGCGGACGAGCTGTTCGACAAGGGCGTGGCCCTCTTCAACGGCGTCCGCTATTGGCATGCCCATGAGTCCTGGGAGACGCTCTGGCGAGCGGCGCCCGACGAGGAGCGCGACTTCTACCAGGGACTGATCAAGCTGGCTGCCGGGCTGCTCCACGTCCAGCGGCGCAACCTGCGTGGTGCGCGCAACAAGCTCGCCGAGGCGGTTGAACACCTGAAGCCGTTCCAGCCGGCGCATCGGGGCATCTTCGTCAACGAGCTGGTCGGGCGCTCCGAGCGGATCCTCGACGACCTCAACGCCGGCCACGTTCCTTACCTCATCCCGCCGGTCATCCGCACCGTGGACGCCGATCAGCCGGGACCAAACCGGTGACCGACGCCGCCGGCGACACGGAGTACCGCGTAGAGCACGATTCGATGGGCGAGGTCCGCGTGCCGGCGCACGCTCGCTGGCGGGCGCAGACGCAGCGGGCGGTCGAGAACTTCCCGATCTCCGGCCAGCCGATCGAGCGTTCACACATCCAGGCGCTGGCGCGGATCAAGGGCGCGGCGGCCAAGGTGAACGGCGAGCTCGGCATCATCAGCCCGGAGCAGGCATCGGCGATCGTGGCCGCAGCCGACGAGGTCGCTCGCGGCGACTGGGATGCTCACTTCCCGATCGACGTATTCCAGACGGGGTCCGGCACCAGCAGCAACATGAACGCCAACGAGGTGATCGCCTCGCTGGCCAGTGAGCGCGTGGGTGAGCCGATCCACCCCAACGACCACGTCAACGCCTCGCAGTCGAGCAACGACGTCTTCCCGTCCAGCATCCACCTGGCGGCAACCAGCGCCGTCGTCAACGACCTCATCCCTGCGCTCGAGCACCTGGCCGAAGCGCTGGAGCGCAAGCGCGACGAGTTCGCCTCGGTCGTGAAATCCGGGCGGACGCACTTGATGGACGCCACGCCCGTCACCCTCGGCCAGGAGTTCGGCGGCTATGCCGACCAGGTGCGCAAGGGGATCGAGCGGCTGCGCGACACGCTGCCGCGGCTGGCGGAGCTGCCGCTGGGCGGCACCGCGGTTGGCACGGGGATCAACATGCCGGCCGGCTTCGCCGCGCAAGTGATCGCCGACCTGGCGCGGCAGACCGGGCTGCCGCTGACCGAGGCGCGCAACCACTTCGAGGCGCAGGGCGCGCGCGACGGCCTGGTGGAGGCATCGGGCCAGCTGCGGACGATCGCGGTGGGGCTGTACAAGATCGCCAACGACCTGCGCTGGATGGGCTCGGGCCCGCGCGCCGGCCTGCGCGAGATCAACATCCCGGACCTGCAGCCGGGCTCGTCGATCATGCCGGGGAAGGTGAACCCGGTGATCGCGGAAGCGGTCTGCATGGTCAGCGCGCAGGTCATCGGCAACGATGCGGCAATCGCCTTCGGCGGCGCGGCGGGAAACTTCGAGTTGAACGTGATGCTGCCGCTGCTGGCGCGCAACATCCTGGAGTCGATCCGGCTGATCGCGAACGTCAGCCGCCTGCTGGCCGATCGATGCATCGATGGCATCACAGCCAACACTGAGACCGCACGCGGCTACGCCGAGGGGTCGCCTTCGATCGCCACGCCGCTGAACCGGTTCATTGGCTACGAGGAGGCGGCCAAGGTCGCCAAGCAGGCCCTGGCCGAGGGCAAGACCATTCGCCAGGTCGTCCTGGAGCGCGGCTACGTGGTCGGGGGCAAGATCACGCTCGAGCAGCTGGACGAAGCGCTCGACGTGATGCGCATGACCGGAGGCTGACGCAGGGAACCGCCGCGACCTCACAGTGGTAGATGGGGCGTGAGACCGCTCGCGACGATCGCCGCTGGCCTCTTTCTGGCAGCCTGCCAGGCTCCGGCGCCATCCGCCAGCCCTTCACCACCGCTCGTCACTCCGGCGGTCGACGCGGTCATCGCCGCGTTCGCCGACCACCAGGTGGTGGCGATCGGCGAGCAGCACGGCTCGGCTGCCCAGCATGAGTTCCTGCGCAGCGTGATCCGTGACCCGCGGCTCATCGGCGTCATCGACGACGTGGCGGTGGAGTTCGGCAGCGCCCGGTACCAGGACACGATCGATCGGTACATGCGAGGAGAGGCGATCTCGCCGGCGGAGCTGGAATTGGTCTGGACGGACACCACGCAACGGTCCGGCGTGTGGGACGACCCGATCTACCGGCAGTTCTTCGAGGCCGTCCGCGAGCAGAACATCCAGCGCGCCCAGGAGGACCGCATCCGTGTGCTGCTGGGGGACCCGCCGATCATGTGGGATCAGATCACCGCTGAGACGGACTGCGACGACAGCGAACCGACCTGCCTCGACTTCTGGATCATGGGTCGCAGCGATCACTTCGCATCGGTCGTCCAGAACGAGTCAATCGCGCGCGGTCGCCGCGCGTTGGTCATCGCCGGCAGTGGGCACATCCGTCGCAACCCCGATGCCGAGTTCCCGATCTCGCTGACCGACCAGCTCGACGCGCTGGAGCCCGGCGCGGTCTGGACTCTGGTGCCGCTCCCACGCTCGAACCCGCACGTCATCGGCGCCCTCGTCGACGTGGGAGGCGGAGACAGCACGGGGCCGGTGGTCATCGAGCTGGAGGGCACGCAGCTCGGCGCGGTCGTCGCCGAGGGGGTGTTCGAACGCGGCACCGTTACCTGCGATCCCGCGCCGTGCGAGTCCGAAGCTGCCTCGACGGCCACGCTGCAGTCGGTGACCGACGCCGTCCTTCTGCTCTGAGCCGCGCCCCGGACACAGCGACGCCGCACCCGTCGCCGGCTGCGGCGCCCCTGCATGCCGTCTCGGCGGTGCCACTAACTTCAGCCCCGTACTTTTACGTAACGGAATTGCCACCGAGACGGGTTCTTCAGTTGTGACGCCAGTCTCGCGGCCGTCACTTGCCGCGGGCAGGGGCGAATGTCCCGACCATCCCGGGAATCGTCCAGACGTACAATCCGTGGCGAACCCCAGAACGAGAGTGAGCGCAACTGCCTGTGTCCAGCTACCAGAACCTGATCGGCGACAAGTGGCTGCCGTCCAAGTCCGGCGCCACCTTCACCAGCGTCAGCCCGGCGGATCACGATGAGGTCATCGGCGAGTTCGCCGCATCCGGTCCGGCCGATGTCGACGCCGCGGTGGCGGCGGCCAAGGCCGCCTATCCGGCGTGGTCGATGATGCCGGCCCCCAAGCGCGGCGAGATCCTCTTCCGGGTCGCCCGGCTGCTGGCTGAGCACAAGGAAGAGCTGTCGCGGTTGATGACCCGCGAGATGGGCAAGGTGCTGCCCGAGGCACGCGGCGACGTGCAGGAGGCGATCGACGTCGCCTACTACATGGCCGGCGAGGGCCGGCGGCTCTTCGGCCAGACAGTCCCGTCCGAGATGCCCGACAAGTTCGCGATGGCCATCCGCCGATCGATCGGGGTGGTCGGCATCATCACGCCCTGGAACTTCCCGGTCGCGATCCCGGCCTGGAAGCTCTTCCCGGCCCTCATCTGCGGCAACACGGCCGTCATCAAGCCGGCATCCGACACGCCGGCCTGCCTGGTCCGGTTCGTGGAGCTGCTCGTGGAGGGCGGCATCCCGGCCGGCGTGGTGAACGCCGTGACCGGCAGCGGTGGCGACGTGGGCAATCCGCTCGTGGCGCACCCGGACGTGCGGGTCATCAGCTTCACTGGCCACACGGACACCGGCGTCGAGATCAGCCGCACCGCGGCCGAGACGCTGAAGCGCGTCAGCCTGGAGCTCGGAGGCAAGAACCCGATCGTCATCTGGGAGGACGCCGATCTCGACCTGGCGCTGGACAGCGTCATCTGGTCCGCCTTCGGCACCAGCGGCCAGCGCTGCACGGCCGCCTCGCGAATCGTCGTCCATCGGTCCATCCACGACCAGTTCGTGCAGTCCCTACGTGCTCGAGTGGCGAAGCTGGTGCTGGGCGACGGCCTGGCCGATACGACCGACGTCGGCCCGGTCATCAATGACAAGGCGGTCGAGCGGATTGCCGCCTACGCGGTGATCGGGCGGGACGAGGCGGAGCTCGTCATCGGCGGCGAGCCCGCCAGAGACGGCGCGCTCGCGAAGGGATCGTTCTTCCAGCCCACCATCTTTGCCGACGTGCGCCCGAACGCGCGTATTGCCCAGGAGGAGATCTTCGGGCCGGTGACATCGGTCATCCCGGTTGACGAGTGGGATGAGTGCGTCCGCGTGGTGAACGACGTGAAGTACGGGCTCTCGACCTCGCTCTTCACCCGTGACATCAACCTGGCGTTCCGCAGCATCCGCGACTTCGAGTCGGGGCTGGGCTATGTGAATCACGGAACGATCGGGGCGGAGGCTCACCTGCCGTTCGGCGGCGTCAAGGCGACCGGCAACGGTCACCGCGAGGTCGGGCAGGCCGCGCTCGACTTCTTCAGCGAGTGGAAGAGTGTCTACATCGACTACTCGGGCAAGCTGCAGCGCGCCCAGATCGACATGACCTTCGTCGACCAGGAGTAGCCGACGTCCGGAATCAGGATCGTTCCGGCCAATCACGCGAGCTGGGAGGATCTCCAGTCCATCTTCGGCACGCGCGGCGATCCCGCGCGGTGCTGGTGCCAGCGCTACCAGATGATGCCCCGTGAATCCTGGGCCTCGGTCGGAGCCGATGAGCTGGCCTTCCGGCTGCGCACCCAGACCGAGTGCGATGACCCGACGGCGGCTTCGACCAGCGGCCTGGTCGCCTACCTGGACGGCGAGCCCGCCGGCTGGTGCGCCGTCGAGCCGCGCAACCACTACGCGCGCCTGCTTCGCAACACCCGCGTCCCTTGGGACGGCAGAGTCGAGGACAAGGCCGATGGCTCGGTGTGGGCGGTGACCTGCTTCGTCACGCGGACGGGATTCCGGCGCCGCGGCATCGCCCGTGCCCTCGCACGGGCGGCCGTCGATTTCGCGCGTGAGAGTGGCGCGCGTGCCGTTGAGGGTTATCCGATGACCGCTAAGACGGTGATCTCCGCCGAGCTCCATCCGGGCACGAGGTCCATGTTTGCCGCCGCTGGCTATGCCGAGGTCAGCCACCCGACCCTCCGTCGCGTGGTGATGCGCATCGACTTCTAGGGCTCGGTCTTTGCAGGAAGGGCCGATGCCGTGCGACCATCGGTCGCGATGCGCCTGCCCTACTTTCCGCTCCACGTGGTGCTCTTCCCGCACCTGCCGCTGCCGATCCACGTCTTCGAGGAGCGCTACCGGCTGATGACGCAGGACGTCGTGGCCGATGGCTCGCCATTCGCCGGGCAGTTCGTGGTGTCGATGATCACCGAGGGAGCCGATGTCGCCCGCGACGCGGAGCATCCGACGCGAGCCGAGGGCGTGGGCACGATCGTCCAGGTGCGCCGGGCCGAACGCTTCGCCGATGGTCGCTGGGTCCTGCTGGTGGTCGGAGTCGCGCGGGCACTGCTGGGCGACGTCGACCGCAGCGGCCCGTATGCCACCGTGGCTGTCGAGAGGTTGCCGGAAGACGCCGGCGACGCCGAACGCGCACGGGCCCTGGTTCCCGAAGTCCAGGCGGCGCTCGACGCGTACCTGGAGACGGTGAAACGGTTTGTTGCCTCCGCTGCGTCAATGGGGTCTGAATCAACGGAGACCACGAGCGTGGCCGCTTCCCTGGACGAAGTCCTCAAGCCGATCCGGCTCCCCGCCGACCCGATGGCGGCCAGCTATGCGGTCGGCGGCGTGCTGCAGATCGAGCTGACCAGGAAGCAGCAGCTGTTGGAGATGCCGGACGCGGCCAGCCGGCTGCATGCCGAGCTCGAGCTGCTGCGGCGCGAGGCGCGCCTCCTCTCCGACGGGGCGATGCCCCCGATCGCGACCTCCGACCTGCGCTACCACCCCAACTGAGGAACGCCAGCCCCGCCATGACGAACGCCCCGAGCCGTTTCGCCGTGCTGCTCATCGCGGCAGTCCTCGCAGCCTGCGGCACGACCACGCCGACATCGGTCGAGCCCAGCCCGACGTCCGCGTCGGCCCTCCCGTCCGCCAGCCAGGAGCCCAGCCCCACCGAGACTGCCGTGCCATCGGCATCGGCCTCGCAGGGCGGCGCCACCTACACGGTGCAGTCCGGCGACACCCTGAGCTCGATCGCCCGCGACTGGGGTACGACCGTGGCGCAGCTGCAGGCCTGGAACGGGGAGGCGTATCCGTCGCTGATCACCGACCCGAACACCGTGCAGGCAGGTTGGGAGCTGATCGTGAGCGGCGACCCTTCGGCCACCCCGGTCGCGACGCCGGTCGTCACGCCGGTGCCCAGCACACCTCCACC
>DASSCW010000263.1:0-2255 GCA_035697465.1 Candidatus Limnocylindria bacterium
TCAAGGATCTCTTCGAGGGCGACACCGGGACCCTGCGGGGCTGGGGGATGACCACGCGAGGGGCCGTCTGCGACTTCGCTGCGGCCGGAGGCGGGGGCAGCATCTCGCCCGCGCCCACCGCATCGGCACCCTCGTTCGCGATCGCCCCCGTGGAGGAGCGCCTGGCCGACGCCCTGGCGCGGCGGCTGACCATCCTCGGTGCGTGCGCATCCGCGTGCCGGGGCAGCGCGAAGCTCAGCGTGTCCGGCAAGGCTGCTCGGAGCCTTGGCCTCACGAAGCGCCGCAGCAGCCGGCCGGTATCGATCGGCAAGGGATCGGGCCGGCGGCCATCCGCTGGGCAGTTGAGGTACCGGATTGGCTTGACCAAGCGGGCGCGAGCGGCGCTACGGGACGAAAAGCGCGTGACGGCTGCCCTGAGCGTTCTGGTGGCGGTCGACGGCGGGCCGGACGTCAAGCTCAAGTCCTCGGTACGCCTGCGCAGCACGGCCGGCCTCGGCTCCGTGGCCCGCAACGGGCTCCGGGTGCGGGCGGCCTGCTCGCGAACCTGTCCGTTCGAGGCCGGGCTGTATCTCAGTCCCCGAACCGCCCGCAAGCTGGGGCTGAAGGCGAAGGGCTCCAAGACGATCCGGGTGGCGAGCAGGCGAGCCAGCGTGTCGACTCGCGGCCGCGAGCTCAAGCTGAAGATGGCTCGCTCCACGCGTGCGGCCGCTGCACGTCAGAAGCGCATGAGCCTCACCCTGAGGGCGGTGGCGGGCGCCAGCTCGGCCCCGACCCGGAAGGCCAGTCGCACCCTCACCCTGCGCCGCTGAGCCCGCGTTTGGGCGGCAAGGCCGCTGCTACATTCCGAACGTCGCGGTGGGCGTAGCTCAGTCGGTAGAGCTCCTGGTTGTGGTCCAGGCGGTCGCGGGTTCGAGTCCCGTCGCTCACCCTCAAGGCTGCGAACCGTCGCCTGGCGGGGTCATCGGTCGCTCGCCTGCGGTGCAGCGTCGCTCCCTGCTTTCCCCGCCATGCTCGGTTCTCGCATTGAGGTGAGCGACCGAGGTCGCTCACCTCAGGCAAGGTCCACGCGGATCTCGGGAAATCATACGGCTGTGGCCTCCTGTCAGCCGCAACGCTTGCAGCGTAAGGTCGCCGCCGCTGCCGACGCTAAGGAGGCGTGCGGTCAAGGGATACCAAGCTGGATCCGAGCGGCACGATCATGGGCGGCGTGGCCGCGAACGTGGTTGCGTTCGGGCTTGCCGCGACTGCCGGCGTTCACGCCGGACTCGTCCCTGAGCATCTCCGCGAGGCGCCTCAGCTTGGAGCGTTGTTCGTGCTCGCCACGGCGCTGCCGCTTGCGGTCGCAGCATGGGTTGCTATCCGCCCTGCCGACTGGCGGGCTTTTCGTTCCGCTCAGTTCCTGATCACCGGCTTGGTTGTCGCCTACCTCGCGAGCTGCACAGTCGGAATTCCCGTTTTCCAGCCGGAGGTCGAACACGTGGACGTCCTGGGCGTCTCGACGAAGGCGATCGAGATCCTGGCGCTGCTCTGTGCGTTTCGACTCGGGCGAACACCGGGCGGCCGTCGGTCGCCCCTGATTCAGGAGGTACCACGATGAGCAATGCCCATGCGGGTCGCCGTCCCATGTTGACTGTTGCTGGGCTGATCGCCCTCGCGAGCATGGTCGCGGTTTTCGTCGTCTCGGGTCCGGGTTCCGGGCACGCCGCGACTGAGCACTCTCACGCCGCGACCGAGCACGCCCAGGGCGCAGTGGTTCCGGGCCAGACGAGCAAGGCGATCCGGTTCCACGACGGCATGCGCAAGCTGTGGGAGGACCACATCACCTGGACGCGCCTTGCGATCGTGAGCTTTGCCGGCGGGCTGCCGGACTTCGACGCCACCGCTGCCAGGCTGCTGCGAAACCAGACGGATATCGGCAACGCGATCAAGCCGTACTACGGCCGCAAGGCGGGGGAGCGCCTGACGGCGCTGCTGAAGGAGCACATCGCAGGTGCGGTCGAGCTGCTCAAGTCCGCCAAAGCTGGCGACGACAACGCGTTTGCGACCGCCAAGGACGCCTGGTACCGCAACGGGCGACAGATCGCTCGCTTCCTCAGCAGCGCGAATCCGCGCTTCCTGCCGTTTGCGCGGACAGATCGGCTGATGAAGGGCCACCTCGACGACACGCTCGACGAGGCGGCACATCAGCTGGGCGGTGACTTCGGTGCCAGCGTCCGCGATTACGACCACATTCACCACCACATCCTGCGGATGTC
>DASSCW010000264.1:0-4404 GCA_035697465.1 Candidatus Limnocylindria bacterium
TCGGCTCCATCTTCAGCACCCAGCACATCAGGCGCCTCGCGAAGGAGCACGACGTGGCGCTCGTGCTCGAGAGCGCCCGCGCCAATGGCGACATCGTCAGCGCCCGGAAAGGGATCGCCGACCTGGAGCTCACCTTCACCGGCCGCGCCGCGCATGCCGGCGTTGAGCCGGAGAAGGGACGTTCCGCGATCCTGGCCGCCGCGCACCGGGTGGTGAACCTGCATGCGCTGAACGGCCGGTGGCCGGGCGTGACTGTGAACGCCGGCGTGATCGGCGGAGGCACCCGGCCGAACGTTGTTGCGGCGGCGTGCCGGCTGGAGGTCGACGTGCGTGCCACCAGCCGAGACACGTTCGAGCAGGCAATGGCCGAGGTGGATCGGCTTGTCGCCGCACCGGCGGTGGAGGGTGTGTCGTGCGAGCTGCGCACCACGGCCAAGCACCCGCCCATGGAGAAGACGCCGGCCGCCGGACGTCTCGCGGACCTGGCCATCGCCATCGCCGCGGACATCGGCTTCGACCTGCACGACACCGCCACCGGCGGAGCGAGCGACGGCAACACCACCTCCGCGGCGGGACTGCCGACGCTGGACGGCCTGGGCCCGATCGGCGGGGACGATCACTCGGCCGATGAATGGGTGGACCTTTCCAGCGTGGTGCCCCGCATGACCCTGCTCGGCGCACTCATCGCACGGGTCGACGAGGCGCTCTGAGCCGGTCCACGGAATCCGCAACATCCCGTGCCGCGTGTAGAATCGACCCTCCGTGAGCGACGAATTCCGTCACCGCACGCGCGTGGAGGTGCGGTTCCGTGATCTCGATGCATTTGGCCACGTCAACAACGCCGTCGTTTCCAGCTATGTCGAGCTGGCACGCGTGCGGTACCTCGTTGACGTGCTCGGCGTCGACCCGGTCGGCCGCATGCCGCTGATCCTGGCGATGATCAAGATCGACTACCTCTCGCCCATCTTCTTCAATGACGAGGTGAACATCGCCTCGCGGGTCGACTGGCTCGGCAACTCGAGCATCGCCATGTCGCACCTCGCACAGGGCGGCGACGGTCGCGATCTGGCGCGGTCCTCATCGGTCCTGGTCACCTACGACTACGCGCAGGCACGCCCGATGCCGGTGCCCGATGACTGGCGCGGCCTGATCGGCGCCCATGAGGGCCGGCGCAGCCTCGAGCGCCCGCAGGCCGACGCGTGACCGATTCCCAGCAGTTCGACCTCCTGATCCTGGGCGGGGGCATGAGCTACGTCGGCGCCATCCGCGCCGCGCAGCTCGGGATGAAGGTCGGCCTCATCGAGCGCGACAAGCTCGGCGGTACCTGCCTGAATCGCGGCTGCATCCCGACCAAGGCGCTGCTGGAGACCGCGGACTTCCTGCACCGCGTCACCGAGCAGGGCGCCGAGTTCGGCCTGGCCGGCCACGAGGGCATCCATCTCGACTACCCGGCAGCCGCGACGCGCCGCGACTCGGTCGTGGACAAGCACGTCAAGGGCGTCGAGTTCCTGATGAAGAAGAACGGCGTGACCGTCCTCCGCGGACAGGGCACGCTGACCGGACCGACCAGCGTCCGAGTCTCGGGCGGTGAGTCGGGCGACGTGGAGGCAAGCGCCACCGACCTCATCCTGGCCACCGGTTCCGCGCCACGCGACCTGCCCGGCCTGGACATCGACGGCGAGCGGATCATCACCTCGGACGAGGCCCTGACCCGGGGCGACGTGCCTCGGCGCGTGGCCGTCGTGGGAGCCGGCGCAATCGGGGTGGAGTGGGCCAGCATCTACCGCGACTTCGGCTCCGAAGTGACGTTGATCGAGTACCTCGACCGCGTCGTCCCGTTGGAGGATGCGGACGTCAGCAAGGAGCTCGGCCGAGTATTCCGCAAGCGCGGCATCGCGATGCACACCTCGTCGAGCATCGATCCAGAGACGATCCAGCGCACGGACGACGGCCTGACCTTCACCGTCGCCGCCCGGGAGGGCGACAAGCGCACCGAGATGTCGTCGGACGTGATCCTGGTGGCGGTCGGGCGCAGGCCACTGACCGATGGCATCGGGCTGGAGGAGATCGCGGGCGTCGAAATGGATCGCGGGTTCGTGAAGGTCGACGGCTTCATGCGCACCGGTGCCGAGCATCTCTACGCCATTGGCGACATCGTGCCGGGGTTCATGCTCGCCCACGTGGCATCCCACGAGGCGGTGGTGGCAGTCGAGAAGATCGCCGGCCACGACCCGATGCCAGTCGACAACACGCTCATGCCGCGGGTCACCTTCTGCCGGCCGCAGATCGGCAGCGTGGGCATGACAGAGGCGGAGGCAAAGGGGGCTGGCCACGAGGTCAAGGTCGGCTCCTTCCCCTTCCGCGCTTTGGGCAAGGCGACCATCGTCGGCGAGGTGGACGGCTTCGCCAAGCTAGTCACCGATGCCGACAGCGGCCTGCTGCTGGGAGCCCACATCATCGGTCCCGCTGCCGGCGACCTCATGGCCGAGCCCACGCTGGCGCGCCTGGTGCAGGGCACCGCCGCAGAGATTGCGATGAGCGTGCATGCCCACCCCACGCTGAGCGAGGTGCTGGCCGAGGCGGCGCTGGCGGTGGACGGCGCGGCCATCCACGTCTGATGATCAACGCATCGCACGGCCCGGGAGGCTGAGAGTGGCAAAGACCGAAGCGCGGCCGCCGCACCTGGAGCTCGGCCTGTCCGACGAGGACATGCTGGGCATGTACCGCCAGATGCTGATTTCGCGCGCGGTGGACGAGCGGATGTGGCTCATGCAGCGCGCCGGCAAGATCGCCTTCATCATCTCCGGCCAGGGCCACGAGGGCGCGCAGGTGGCCATCACCTGGCCGTTCCGCCGCGGGCAGGACTGGATGGCGCCCTACTACCGCTCGATTGCCTCCGCGATCACCTTTGGGATGACGCCCGAGGACATCATCACCGCCCATCTGGCCAAGGGCGACGACGTCAGCTCCGGCGGCCGGCAGATGCCCGGACACTACGGCGGCGCCCCGTACAACATCGTCAGCCTCTCGTCGCCGGTCGGCACCCAGGTGCTGCACGCGGTGGGGATCGCCATGGGAGCCTGGGTTCGCGGCGACGACGTGGTGGCGCTCACGACTTTCGGCGAAGGCACCAGCAACCAGGGCGAGATCCACGAGGCGATGAACTTCGCCGGCGTGCACCGTTTGCCAGTGGTCTTCGTCTGCGAGAACAACGGCTACGCCATCAGCGTGCCGCTCGACAAGCAGGTCGGCGGCGGCAACGTGGCGGTCCGCGCGCAGGGCTACGGCTTCCCAGGTGTGGTGGTCGACGGGTCCGATCCGCTGGCCTGCTACGCGGCGGCCAAGGAGGCACACGAGCGGGCTCGCCGGGGCGACGGCCCAACCCTGATCGAGGCCCGCGTTGTGCGGCTGACGAGCCACTCGTCGGACGACGACCAGCGACGCTACCGGGATCCGGCCGAGGTCGAGGCGCTGAAGGCACAGGACCCATTGACCGGATTCGCCAACCAGCTGCGCGACTGGGGCCTGCTGAACGACCAGCGGGAAGAAGAGCTGCGCGCGGAGGCGAAGGCGGAGATCAACGAGGCCAGCCGGCGCGCGGAGGCGCGGCCGGAGCCGGACGTGGCGACCGCTGAGCTGAACGTGTACGCGGACGAGGGGGCCTGAACATGGCCGAGCAGAACATCCTCGAGGCGATCCGCACCGCCATGGACGAGGAGATGGAGCGTGACGAGCGGGTCATGATCCTGGGCGAGGACGTCGGCAAGAAGGGCGGCGTCTTCGGCGCCACGGATGGCCTCTTCGCCAAGTACGGTGAGAAGCGCGTCCTGGACACTCCGCTGACGGAGGGCATGATTGCCGGCGCCGCGGCCGGTGCCGCCATCTACGGCCTGCGCCCGATCGCCGAGATGCAGTTCGCCGACTTCGTCTACCCCGCCTTCAACCAGATCGTCTCGGAAATCAGCCGCATGCGGTACCGATCGAACGGCGCCTTCACGCTGCCGATGGTGATCCGCATGCCATACGGCGGCGGCGTCCACGGTGCGCTGTACCACAGCCAGTCGAACGAGACCTACTTCACCGCCACGGTGGGCCTCAAGGTGGTCGCGCCCGGTACACCGGCCGATGCCAAGGGCCTGCTCAAGGCATCGGTCCGCGACCCGGACCCGGTCATGTTCTTCGAGCACAAGAAGACATACCGCCTGTTCAAGGCCGAGGTCCCCGATGGCGACCACATTGTGCCGATCGGCAAGGCGGACCTCGCCCGATCCGGGAAGCACCTTTCGATCTTCTGCTACGGCTACATGCGCACCTGCGCGCTCGAGGCCGCCGAGACGCTCGCCCGCGACGACGGCGTGGAGGCGGAGGTCGTCGACCTGCGCTCCCTCCGCCCGCTGGACACCG
>DASSCW010000265.1:0-6798 GCA_035697465.1 Candidatus Limnocylindria bacterium
CGGGCACCGACCGCGCAGTGCAGCAGCAGCGGCGCGTTGGGCTCAGGCAGCACCTCCGCGTACCGGCTCGCCACGTCAGCCAGTGGCAGCAGCGTGGCTCCGGGGATGTGGCCCGCATCCCATTCGACCTGCTCGCGCACGTCGATGATGCGATAGCCCTCGGCCGCGAGCCGCAGCGCCTCAGTGGCGGTGACGTGGCGAGGGGAGATGGGTTGATCGGTCATGGGTTCCTCTGCGTGATGGCCGTGGCGCGTCGGCGCGGGTCGGGTCAGGATTGCGTGGGTCCGCTGGCGGGTTAGCTCAGCGACAGGTACAGCGCCTCATACGACCGCTTCCGCCTCGGCCGGCCAGGAGACCTCGCCGCCGGAGACGGCACCCTGCAGCACCTTGTAGGAGAGCAGCGCGCACTTCAGGCGCGCGGGGCCGATCGGCACCCCCAGGTCGTCCAGCACCTGCTTGGGGTCCATCGCCCTGACCTCGTCGAGCGACTTGCCACGAAGCTCATCGGTCAGAATCGAGGCCGATGCCTGGCTGATGGCGCAGCCGCGTCCGTCGAAGGCGACATCGGTGATGTGCGCCTTCGGCTCGTCAAGGCGCAGCGTCATGCTCATCTCGTCGCCGCAGGTCGGGTTCGAATCGGCGAAATGGAGGTCATGCGGGTCAAGCACGCCCTTGTTGTGCGGGCTGCGGTAGTGCTCCAGGATGAAGTCGCGGTACAGGTTGTCCATGGCGGTCAGCTGGCCACGGGGCCGAACAGCTTCTGCGTGGCCCGCACCGCGCCGACCAGCGCCTCGACGTCGTCCAGGTCGTTGTAGACGTAGAAGCTGGCGCGCGTGGTTGCGGGGATGTCGTAACGCAGCATCACCGGTTGCGCGCAGTGGTGGCCGGCGCGGACCGCGACCCCCTCGTGGTCGAAGATGGTCGCCACGTCGTGCGGATGGGCCTCGTCCAGCACGAAGCTGATCACGCCGGCGTGGATCTCGGGGTCGTCCGGGCCGAAGCGCCGCACGCCGGGGATCTCGCCGAGGGCCTTCCAGGCAGCCTCGAACAGGAAGCGTTCGTGCTCGCGGACGTTGTCCATGCCCAGGGCCGTGAGGTAGTCGATCGCGGCGCCCAAGCCGATGGCCTCGGCGATGGCTGGCGTGCCCGCCTCGAACTTTGCCGGCACCTCATTCCACTCAGCGCCGTCGAGCGTGACCCTGATGATCATGCTGCCGCCGGTCATGAACGGCGGCATGGCGTCGAGCAGCTCGCGCCGTCCCCACAGCGCGCCGATGCCTGACGGCCCCAGCATCTTGTGGCCGGAGATCGCCAGGAAGTCGCAGCCCAGCGCCTTGATGTCGATCGGCATGTGCGGCGCCGACTGCGCGGCATCGACCAGCACCAGGGCGCCGGCGCGATGCGCCATCTCCACGATCTCGGCGATCGGGTTGATGGTGCCGAGCGCGTTGCTCACCTGGGCCACGGCCAGCAGCTTCGGGCGCCCCTCGAGCTTCGCGGCCAGGTCGTCCATGTCCAGCCGCCCATCGTCGGTGATGGCCACGTACTCGAGCGTGGCGCCCGTCTCGGCAGCGAGCTGCTGCCAGGGGACGATGTTCGCGTGGTGCTCCAGCTGGGTCGTGATGATCCGGTCCCCCTTGCCCACGTTCGCGCGACCCCAGCTGTAGGCAACCAGGTTGATCGCCTCCGTTGCGTTGCGGACAAAGACGATCTCGCGCTCTGATGGCGCGCCCAGGAAGGCGGCCACCTTGCGCCGAGCGGCCTCGAACCGGCCGGTCGCATCCTCGGACAGCTCGTAGATGCCGCGATGCACGTTGGCGTAGTGATGGCTGTAGGTGTCGGAAATCGCGTCGATGACGACCTTCGGCTTCAGCGCGCTGGCGGCCGCGTCCAGGAAGACGAGGCGCCGGCCGGTGCCGGTGAGCCGCTCGAAGACCGGGAAATCGGCGCGGAGAGCGGTGCCCGAGAAGGCTCCGGGGATCGCGGTGGGGGCGGCGGGCTGCACGGCCATGGGGCTAGTCTAAACGTGCTCTGCCACGGGCTCCGCCGACTCGGATGCCTCGTCGCCGACATCCGCCGGCAGGCCCACCTGATCACGCACCCAGTCGTAGCCGTTCGCCTCGAGCTGCTGTGACAGTTCCTCGCCGCCGGACATGACCACGCGGCCGTCGAGCAGCACGTGCACGAACTGCGGCGTGACGTAATTCAGCATCCGCTGGTAGTGCGTGATCATGAGCACCCCCATCTCCGGAGAGAGGGTGGCGTTGATGCCGTCCGCCACATTGCGCAGCGCATCGATGTCCAGGCCTGAATCGGTCTCGTCCAGGATCGCCATCTTCGGCGCCAGGATCGCCATCTGCAGCATCTCCAGCCGCTTCTTCTCACCGCCTGAGAACCCATCGTTCACGTATCGGCTGGCGAAAGAGGGGTCGATGTGCAGCAGCGCCATCTTCTCTTCCATCAGCTTGCGGAACTTCGCCAGCGGGATGCCGGTGTACTTCACGGCCTGCTCGCCCGAGTCGTCGATCGGCTTCGGGTGGTGGACGGCGTTGTAGATGTTTCGCAGGAAGCTCGCCACCGTCACTCCGGGGATCGCGCTCGGGTACTGGAAGGCAAGGAAGAGGCCGAGGCGCGCCCGCTTGTCGGGCGACATCCCCTGCGGGGTAGGCCCCTGCAGGAGGTCCTGGCCGGCCCAGGTGACACTACCGGCATCGACCCGATAGTCCGGGTGCCCCATCAGGGTGTAGGCCAGGCTCGTCTTGCCCGATCCGTTCGGCCCCATCAGGGCGTGGACCTCTCCTTGGCCGACGGTCAGGGTCAGGCCCTTGAGGATCTTCTTGCCCGCGATGCTGACCTCCAGGTCGCGGATCTCCAGCTCGTCTGTCATGCGCTGTTGCGTTGCTCCTTGCGAAGTCGTGGAGTGGCCGGCGTCAGGACGCCGGCGGGGTTGAGGTGGGTCGTGAGCGGGCGGCGGTGTTGCGCGCCGCGGCATAGCGAGCGTCGCGCTGGCGGCGCACCGGCATCGGATATGGAGGGCCTCCGGCGGCCAATGCCACGTCGGCCAGGTTGGTGGCGGAAAGCGCATCTTCCAGGGAGTCATGCACGCGCTGGAAGACGTCGTGCACGCTGCAGTCCTGCGGACGCGCGCATACCTCCAGGTTGTCGGGGCCGGCGCACGGCATCTCGAGCATCGGGCCGTCCAGGGCGCGCATCGCCTCCACCAGGCTGATCTCGGCCGCCGGCCGGGCGAGGCTGTAGCCGCCGGACTTGCCGCGGGTCGCGTTCACCAGGTGCGCACGGCGCAGGTCGCCGACGAGCTGCTCCAGGTAGGCGTGCGGCAGCTTCTCGGTCTTCGCCACCAGGCTGAGCGAGACGGGACCGCCGCCCTCGGCGCGCGCCAGCGCGACCAGGACGCGGATGCCGTATTCGGCGCGGGTCGACAGCTTCATGGCAGGTCCACCACCACTTCTCCAGCCTCTACGTGCGCCGGATAGGCATTCACCGGCCGGACCGGGGGCAGGGCCACGACGCGGCCGCTGAACAGGTCGAACCGGCCGCCGTGGCGCGGGCATTCCACCGCGTCGCCGTCCAGCTCACCGTCACCAAGCACCCCGCCGTCGTGGGTGCAGACGTTGTCGATCGCGCCCCACTCATCGTCCTCGGTATGACCTACGCACAGCGAGCGGCCGTCGAGCTGCACGACGCGCACCGTGCCCGGGGCAATGTCCGCGGCGCGCAGGCCGGTCGCGAAGCCAGAGCGAGCGGTGGTCATGCGGCCACCTCTTCCTCATGGTCGGACCCGATGCGCGCCGCCAGCGCGCCGAGCACCGCGTGCCGGATCGTCTCCGACTTGATCTGGGCCACCACCTGCTCGAAGAAGCCGCGCACGATCATCCGCTCCGCCTCGTCGGCAGAGAGGCCGCGCGACTGCGCATAGAAGCTCTGGATCGGGTCGATGGCGCCGGCAGTCGCGCCGTGTCCGCAGCGCAGGATGTCATTCGTCTCGATCTCGAGCACCGGGATCGGCTCGGCCCCGGCCTTGGGCGAGAGGAGCAGGTTGCGGCATTCCTGGTAGCTGCTCGTCCCCTTGGCCTCCTTGCGGACGCGCGTCACGCCGTAGAAGGCGGCGCGTGCCTCGTCGTACAGCGCCGAGAGATAGAGCAGGTCGGAAGTCGTATGGCTGCCGATCAGGTCCTGCACCGAGTTGATGTCGATGTGCTGGCTGCCACCCGCCGCAAGGAGACCGAGCAGGCGGGAGGTTCCGCCCTTGCCGGACATCTGGACGTCGACGCCCAGCTTGGTGATCGCCGAGCCGACCTCGGCATTGAGCGTGGTGACGTCGGCATCCTGGCCAACCTCGACGCGCTGCGCGCCGACGTTCCAGGCCGCGTCGCCCAGCCGCTGCAGGCTGGCGTAGCGCACCCGCGCGCCCTGTCCGGCAACCACGTCGGAGACGCCGCCGAACCACGCGGCCACGCCATGCGCCGAGCGAATCTCCTCGAGCAGCGAGACGGAGCTGCCCTCCTCGGCCACGATCAGGCTGATCGGATGGAACGCAGCCTCCCGGTTGCCCAGGTCGATGGTCGCCACCAGCGTCTCGTCCACGGTCACGCCGCGCGGGACGTAGAGGAACGTGCCGCTGCGCCACTGCGCGTGAGCGCGCGCCCAGAAGTGGGCGTGGGAGTCGATCGTCTGCCGCTTGCCCAGGTGACGCTGCACAAGCTCGGGATGCTCGCGCGCGGCGGTCGCCAGGTCGGTGAAGACGACGCCGGCCTCAGCCACATGACTCGGCAGCGCGAAGACGGCACTCACCGGTTCGGCCTGCGGCGCTTCCCATGCGAGTCCATCAAGAGACGTGCGACGCCATTCCTCTTCCTGCCCGGTCGGAGGTGGCGTGCCCTCGAGACGCTCGCGCCATCCGGCGCGCAGCTCAGTCAGCCAGCCGGCCTCCGCTCGCTCGGTGGCGACCGTGGTCTCCTGGACGGTCATCGGCTAGCCGACCGCCCCTTCCATCTGCAGCTGGATCAGCCGGTTCATCTCGACCGCGTACTCCATCGGCAGCTCCTTCACGATCGGCTCGATGAAGCCGTTCACGATCATCGCCGATGCCTCCGCTTCCGAAAGGCCACGGCTCATCAGGTAGAAGAGCTGCTCTGAGCCGACCTTGGAGACCGTCGCCTCGTGCCCGATGGTGACGTCTTCCTCGTCGATCTCCATGTACGGATACGTATCCGAGCGCGCGGTCTCGTCCAGGATCAGCGCGTCGCAGCGCACGGTGCTCTTGCTGCGCTCGCAGCCGGGGTACACCTTGATCAGGCCGCGGTACGACGTGCGGCCGGTGCCCTTGGAGATGGACTTCGAGGTGATCAGGCTGGTGGTGTTCGGCGCGGCGTGGATGACCTTGCCGCCCGCGTCCTGGTGCTGCCCGTCGCCGGCGAAGGCGATGCTGAGCACCTCTCCGTGCGCCCGCTCGCCGAGCAGGTAGATGGACGGGTACTTCATGGTCAGGTGCGAGCCGAGGTTGCCATCCACCCACTCCATCACCGCGTCCTCGTACGCCACGGCGCGCTTGGTGACGAGGTTGTAGACGTTGTGGCTCCAGTTCTGGATGGTCGTGTACCGGACGCGCGCGCCCTTCTTCACGATGATCTCGACGACCGCGCTGTGGAGGCTGGCGGTGCTGTAGGTCGGGGCGGTGCAGCCCTCGACGTAGTGCAGGCTGGACCCCTCGTCGGCGATGATCAGCGTCCGCTCGAACTGGCCCATGTTCTCGGTGTTGATGCGGAAGTAGGCCTGCAGCGGCAGCTCGACGTGCACTCCCTTGGGCACGTAGATGAAGCTGCCTCCCGACCAGACGGCCGTGTTCAGCGCGGCCAGCTTGTTGTCGTTCGCGGGGATGACCGTCCCGAAGTACTCCCTGAAGATCTCGGGGTGCTCCTTCAGGCCCTGGTCGGTCCCCATGAAGATGACGCCCTGCGCCTCGAGCTCGGTTCGGATGTTGTGGTACACGACCTCGGAGTCGTACTGCCCGCCGACGCCCGCCAGGTACTTCTTCTCGGCCTCCGGGATCCCCAGCCGGTCGTAGGTGCGGCGGATGTAGTCGGGCACGTCGTCCCAGTTCTGGAACGACTGCCCGGTGCCGGTGACGTAGTAGTAGATGTCCTGGAAGTCGATCCCGCCCAGGTCGCCGCCCCACGTGGGCAGCGGTCGCGACTCGAAGTGGCGATACGCCTTGAGGCGGAGCTTCGTCATCCATTCCGGCTCGCCCTTGATGCGGCTGATCTCGGACACCACATCGGCATCGATGCCCTTCTTGAACACGGGCAGGGGCTGCTCGGCGTCGTGCCAGCCGTACTTGTAGGTGTCCGGAATCTGCTTCAGCGCGGGATTCGGAAGGGCCATGGTTCCTCGATCTGCGTCGCGGCGGGAAATCCCGACTGTCTCAGTCGGTTATGCCCGCTCATGATCCCGCAATCGCCCCGCGCGGTCAACTCCGCGGCAGGCCGTAACCTCCCTGCCGGACGTCACGGATCTGTACCTCAGCGAGGCACCTGGAGCAGCTCGGCGGGTCCGGCGCCGGACTCGACCAGCCGGCGCACGGGCTCGACCGGCAGCGCTCCGTCCAGGATCGCCACCTGGCGCACGGCCCCATCGGCCACGATGGCGTGGACCGATGCGGCGAGCTCCTGCCATTCGCCTTCCGACTCCCAGCCCACCACGTCCAGCTTCGCGTCGGCGAACTCGGAGAAGATCCACGGAGCCGGTGGCGGCGGAACCGGGTCGCCGACCATGGCGAGC
>DASSCW010000266.1:0-20527 GCA_035697465.1 Candidatus Limnocylindria bacterium
GCCAGCGTCGCGCGGCAGCAGTGCGTTCTTCGAGGATTGCCTGCTCGCGGTCGGTGAGCGGCTCCCCCTTCTCGGCGGCCACGCGCTCCGCCACGTCGACCCCCGGCACCTGGACCAGCATGGCGAGGTGGCTGAAGGGCGGCCGGTACGCTGCCGCCTCCGCGGCGAGGTCGGCGGCGGGGTCGACCTGGCTGGCGGCGAAGACGTGGGAGGGGTCGGCCGGCAGCTCCCCTTTCACCTGGCGCCCGGCGACCGCCGCGGCCAGGCGGTCCGACTCGTCGAAGACGCGCGGGATGGCATCGGTCCCGTCCGGGTCGAAGTCGATCGCCTGGTTGTATCGAGGCCGCAGGAAGAGCAGCCGAAGCTGCTCCGGCGGCATCACCTCCGCGACGAGGTGCGCGGCCGCTCCCCGTCCCTTGGAGGTCGACATCTTGCGTCCGCCGATATTCAGAAACTCGTAGACCACGTTGACCGGCGGCTCGCGCTCGAACACCTCGCGGGCGATTGCCTCCGATCGGTCCCGTGCGCCGCCGCGCGTGCCGAGGTCCTTGCCGTTGGGCTCGATCGTGATGCCGAAGAGGCTCCATTTCGCCGCCCAGTCGACGTTGAACGGGAGCTTGGCGCGCCCGCCGAATGGAGACGTGTCACCGGCATGCCCACAGCCCGTCGCCCAGGCCACGAGGTCGGTACGGCATTCGTAGTGCACCCGCTCGCCGTTCCAGGCGGTGGCGATGGTCGTCCCGACGCGTCCGCAGTTCTCGCAGATCACCGACAAGGGATGCCACTGATCGGGATGCCGGACGTTGGCCACGCGCTGGTAGATCTCGCGCACCACGGCGGCGCGGTCGAGCGCCACGCGGATGTATCGGTCCATCTCGCCGGAGGCGTAGACCTCGCTCATCCAATAGACCCGATCGGGATGGACGCCCAGCTGCGCGAACGTTCCAAGGAAGAGCTCGGCGAAATGGCGTGCATAGGACGCGTGCCCATCGTCAGCCGGGTCGGGCACGTGCGCCAGCGGGCGCCCCATGGCCGACTCGACGGCGTCGGGAGTCAGGAGCGCCTGCGCGTCCATCGGATCCAGGTCGTCCACGCCATAGAGGAACGTGGCGGGCAGCCCGGCGGCGCGCATGGCGCGCACGATCACATCGTTGATGACCGGGCCGCGCAGGCTGCCGACGTGGACCGTGCCCGAAGGCGTCTTGGAATCGTTGAGGACCTGCGGTCCTGAGAGGCTGGCCGCGAGCTCGTCGGCCCAGAACACGCCGGTTCCGGCGCTAGCCGACGCGGACGACGGTGTAGTTGACCGGCCCGGCAGGTGCCTGGACCGTGACCTTGTCGCCCTTCTTGTGGCCCATCAGCGCGGCGCCGACCGGCGACTCGTTGCTGATCCGGCCTTCGCGGGGAGACGCCTCGGCAGATCCGACGATGGTGAACGTCTCTTCCCCGTCCGTACCCTTGATCACCACCTTGGAGCCGATGCCGACCTTGTCGCCATTGACCTTTTCGATCACCTCGGCGTGCTTGACCTGCGACTCGAGCGTGGCGATGCGGCCCTCCAGGAACGACTGCTCCTGCTTGGCATCCTCGTATTCGGCGTTCTCGCTGATGTCGCCATCCAGCTTCGCGTCGTGGATGCGCGCCGCCACTCGCGGGCGCTCGGCGGTGATCAGGTGATTCAGTTCCGCCTTGAGCTTTTCCAGCCCTTCGGCGGTGAGGTAGACAGGCTTGTTGTTCATCGGTCGTACCTGGGCTTTCCTAACAAAAAACGCTCCAGGCCCCGCCATCGACGATGCGAGGCGTCCCTGAAGCTGGCCGCGGCCAGACGCTCGGCCGGCCGGTTGACCACCTCCGCGGTGACCGGCGCCGCGCGATTGTAGGTCTGGGGGTGAGGGGTGTCAAAGGAAACGCGGCGATCAGCGACCCGCCAGCACCAGCGCGACGACCAGGGCGGCGAACGCAATCCGGTAGACGGTGAAGACGGCGACAGAGCGCTCCCTCAGCCACGCCAGCAGGAAGCCGATGGCCAGCACGCCGGCGATCGCGGCCGCCACGAACCCACCGCCGATGGCCAGCCATTCGGTGGCGGTGTGCGCCTCCTCCAGCAGGTGCCGCGAGCCGTACAGGCCGGCGCCCACGGTGATCGGCGTGGCAAGCAGAAAGCTGAAGCGCGCGGCCGACTCTCGGGTCAGCCCCAGCGCCAGGCCGGCGGTGATGGTGGCGCCTGAGCGGCTGATCCCAGGCAGCAGGGCCAGTGCCTGGCTGAAGCCGACGGCCAGCGCCGTGCCCGGACCGATGTCGGTCAGCTCGCGGCGACGAGCGCCGAGACGATCGGCTGCGAGCAGCGCGATGCCGCCGACGACCAGGAAGCCGGCGATTGCCAGGCGAACGGCATCCGAGCCGCCGTGCAGGACCTCGTCGATCAGGTCCTCGCCGATGAAGCCGATCAGGGCGGCCGGGACGGTGGCAAGGGCCAACAGCCAGGCCAGCCGCCGGTCCGGGTCTGGGCCGATGCGTCGCTCTCGCAGGCTTGCGACGAACGCGCGGATCAGCCGCACCCAGTCGCGCCAGAAGTAGCTGAGCAGCGCGACCAGCGTTCCGAGATGCAGGAACACGTCGAAGGCGAGGCTGCCCACCAGCCCGCCCTCATCCCATCCGAACAGCCACGGGGCCAGCTCGAGATGTGCGCTGGAGCTGACCGGGATGAACTCGGTCAGCCCCTGCAGGACACCGATCAGGATCGCCTGGAAGACGAGGTCCATGCGCTCCTAGCGGATGAACAGCGGGGCCAGCACCAGGGTGATGGTCGCCAGCAGCTTCACCAGGACGTGCAGCGATGGACCAGCGGTGTCCTTGAAGGGGTCGCCAACGGTGTCACCGACCACGGCCGCGGCATGCGCCGGCGTGCCCTTGCCGAGCACGTTGCCGTCGTCATCCTTCAGCTGACCGGACTCGATGTACTTCTTGGCATTGTCCCAGGCACCGCCGCCGTTGTTCAGCACCGTCGCCAGCAGGACGCCGGCGATGGTCCCGACCATCAGCATGCCGGCCACCGCCTCGTGGCCCAGCAGCAGACCAACGGCGATCGGCGTGGCCACCGCCACCATGCCCGGCAGCACCATCTGGCGCAGCGCGGCGCGGGTGGTGATGTCGACGACGCGCGCGTAATCCGGGCGCTGGGTGTAGTCCATGATGCCGGGCATCTCGCGGAACTGGCGCCGCACCTCGACAATGATCGCCTGCGCCGTGGTGCCCACCGCGCGGATGGCAAGCGAGCTGAAGAAGTAGACCAGCATGGCGCCGATCAGCGCCGCCACGAAGACGTCGACGTTGGCCAGGTTGACGGACTCCAGCAGCGTTCCCGCCGCGCGCGTCCCTGCCTCGATCTGGTTGCGCAGGATGAGGTTGACCTTGTCGATGTAGGCGCTGAACAGCAGGAACGCCGCGAGCGATGCGCTGGCGATGGCGTAGCCCTTGGTGAGCGCCTTGGTTGTGTTGCCGACCGCGTCCAGCCGATCGGTGATCTCGCGGGCGCCGGCCTCCGCGCGGCTGAACTCGGCCACGCCGCCGGCGTTGTCGGTGATCGGGCCGAAGGTGTCCATGGCCAGGATGTAGGCCGTGGTCATCAGCATGCCCATGGTGGCCACGGCCGTGCCGAAGATGCCGCCCACGTCATTGCCCTCGGCGTTGGTCAGCCCGGCCTGCGAGCCGAGCCAGTGCGAGGCGATGAGCGCCACGCCGATGGTGATGGCGGTGACCGCCGTGGTCTCGAAGCCGACCGCGGTGCCGCTGATGATGTTGGTGGCGGGACCGGTCTTCGACGCCTCGGCGATCTCGCGCACGGGACGGAAGCTGCCAGCGGTGTAGTACTGGGTGATGTAGACGAAGACCACGCTGGTGGCGAGGCCAACCAGGCCCGCGCCGAACATCCAGACCCATGCCGGCCAGCCATTCGCGCCGAGCTCGGTGCCGGTGTTCATCATCACATTGGTGGCGACGAACAGGCCGATCACCGACAGCAGGCTGGTGACCCAGTAGCCGCGGTTCAGGATGTTCATCGGGTTCTCCGTCTCGCTGCCGCGGATGAAGAACATGGCCACGATGGTGGCCAGCAATCCGAAAGCACGCACCACCAGCGGGAAGAAGATCCAGCCTTCGGGGTTTGCCCAGCCGGCGGCATCCGCGATGGTGAATGCGGCAACGCCCAGGATCATGGCGCCGATGTTCTCGGCGGCGGTCGACTCGAACAGGTCGGCACCACGACCGGCGCAGTCACCGACGTTGTCGCCCACCAGGTCGGCGATCACCGCGGCGTTGCGGGGGTCGTCTTCCGGAATGCCCTTCTCGACCTTGCCCACCAGGTCGCTGCCTACGTCGGCGGCCTTCGTGTAGATACCACCGCCCAGCTGGGCGAAGAGTGCGACGAAAGAGGCGCCGAAGCCGAAGCCGACGATCAGGAACGGCGCTTCGGCGATGGTCACGTCACCGATGAAGGCCTGGTAGGCCATGAAGATGCCCCACACGCCGAGCAGGGACAGGGCGACCACCAGGAACCCGGAGACAGCTCCACCCCGCATGGCCACCTGGACTGCCTCGACCAGGCTGCGGCGAGCGGCGGCGGCGGTGCGGACGTTCGAGCGCACGCTGATGAACATGCCGATGATGCCCGAGGCCATGGAGCACGCGGCCCCGACCAGGAAGGCGACCGCGGTCATGATCCCGATCGGTGCGCCGGCTAGGTCGGGCACGTCGGCGACGTCGCGCGTCTCGACGATCGCGATCACCAGGCCGATGACGACCGCGCCGACGAGTGCCAAAAGGCCAATCGTCGTGTACTGGCGCTTGACGAAGGCGTCAGCGCCCTCGCGGATCGTGTCGCCGACGTCCTGCATCGCCTGCGGCCCCTTGTCGCGCGACAGGACATCGCGAGCCAGGTAGAGGGCGAATGCAACGGCCACGATCCCGGCAATCGGGATCACCCAGGTGATGAGCTCCATGAATCCTCCGAAGACGATGGGCGTCCGACGGCGCGACGATCAACGGGGCGCGGACCGCACGGAACGGTGTGACACACGGAAATCGCCGGCGGAGTGCGCTCTTGTAGCGCCCGCCAGCGAGGCGCCGGTATGGTAGCCCGGCGCGCGAGAGCCGGTCAACCGTCGCATGCTAGGGCAGCCAGCGAGGCATCCACCCGTCATCAGACAGCTGCCGTCCGTCGCCGCTGGTGGCATCCACCAGCCAGATGCCGCCCGACTCGGACCCCTCTCCGGCGGCGGCCGAACGCGCCGCCACCACGTCTCGCGTCTCCGGCCCGAAGCCTGCCGACGCGACGCTGCCGCCTCCGTCGGTCAGGACCGGGAAGCCACTGCCGCCCGCCGTCGTGAGCCACAGGTCGCCGCCGGCTCGCGGCTGTGACGCGTCGGCGACGATGAAGAGGTAGCGGCCGCCCTGCCCTGCCTCCGGTCGCGAAGCACCAGGCGGCTGATCCAGCAGCTGCACCTCATCGGCCCCGCGGTCCAGATCGGCAATGCGCAGCGCGCCGACCTCGAACGAGCTCAGCTGCAGCGACCCCGGGTCCAGTGGCGGCAGCGGCTCGCCGGCCAGTGTCGGCTCGAGGGCGCCCGCGGGCGAGCCGGACAGCAGCAGGCCGGTCGAGTCCGGCCGCCAGGTTGGCGGGTAGACGGCAGCGAAGGGAGCGGTGGTAAGTCGGTCGGCGGGCAGCTCGACGACGCCCACGCGGCCACTCATGTCGACGAACGCCAGCGCGGCACCGTCCGGCGAGTAGCGTGGGGCACGCAGGATCGGAGCGACCGCCCCAGATGGCACGGGGGTCGCGGGCGGCGCGCCAAGCTCACGGGGCAGCTCGATCTCGCCGGCGTCTCCGCCCGATGTCGGACGGGTCCAGAGGCCGAGCCCGCCGCCGGTGATCGGATCGACCCGCGCGAACGCCAGCTCGGCCCCGTTTGGCGAGAAGGCGGGATCGATCTCCAGCACGCCATCCGGCGTCAGCTGCTGGCGCCCCCCACCGTCTGCCTGCTGGCGGATGAGGATCGCCCCATCCCCCACCACGAAGCTGCGGCCGTCCGGCGCCACGGCATAACTGTGGATCGGCGACAGCTCCGCCGAGAGCTGTCGTTGGCCGGTCCCGTCCGGGTTCATCGCCCACAGGTTGGCGATCCCGGCGCGTTCGCTGAGGAATACGATCTGGTTGCTCAGCGTCGCCAGTGGCGCGCCAGTCGTGAATCGCCACTCGATCGGCGCCGCCAGCGCGGCGCCATCGGTCCCGGTCAGGCCCGGGGCCAGGGAGATCCGATAGGTCGTGTTCGCCTGTAGCGGGGATGCCGGCCTGAGGCGCAGCACACGCTCGCCGGACTCGACCATGCCCGCCGCACCCGGGGTGGGAACCACCGACAGCGATCCGGTGATGTCCGGCTCGATCACGAACTGTTCCGGATTCACGGTGTCCGGATCCAGGGGACGATCGAAGACGAGTGCGATCGGCGAGGTCAGCGCGATGCCCTCGACCCCGTCCGCCGGGAAGAGCGTGGTTGCGGCCAGCCCGGAGCGGACGGCGCGGAAGCTCAAGGTGAAGGCACGGCTCAGCGGTGTGCCGGCGCTGTCCCGCGCGCCATCGTCCACGCGAAGGGTGTAGCGGACGCCTTCGGCCAGCCGCTCCTCCGGCGTGAGGGTCAGCGCCTCACCGCTCCAGGTCGGTGTCAGCGGGACCTCCGGCGAGATCGTCAGCGCCTCCTCCACCGAAGCCGTGTCCATCAGGGTCGAGAACTGGAGGACGATCTCCGCCGCGAGTGGCACGTCCTCCGCGCCTCCTTCCGGCTCGGTGGCGACGATGGTGGGATGCCCGACCGTGACGAAGGCGAGCTCCACCGGCTCCGTCATGGTGTTGCCGGCGGCGTCGCGCACCCCCTCCACGATGCTCACCACGAAGTCGGTCTCCAGCGGCAGCCGTTCGTCTGGCGTGAAGGTCATGGTGGCCGCGCTCCAGCTGAATGCACCATCCGTCGCTGGCTGGATCCTGAACGCGGCCTCGGCGCTCGGCCGGTCAACGGCCTCCGAGAAGATGACCTCGATGCTGGTGGTCGTCAGGGCGACCTCGTCATCGGCTGACAGGTGGTGGGTGAGGCCAATGCGATCAACGTTCGGGTCACGGCCGTCGACCGTGCTGGCCACGTACAGGATGCCGCCGAGGATGACGACCCCGATGGCCAACGCGGCAAGGGAGCGGAGGCTCGCGCCGCGCACGGGCGGCTACCTCCGGCGGAGGCGGGCGGGCAGGAGCTGGAGCTCGTCCCGGTACTTGGCCACGGTTCGGCGCGCGATCGCCACGCCCTCGCCGGCGAGCCGGTCGGCGATCTCCTGGTCGGAGAGTGGCTCCGCCAGGTCCTCGGCCTCGATCATCTTGCGGATCTGGTCCTTGACGCCCAGCGAGGCGGTGAAGAAATGCCCAAAGGGCACCACCTCACCGGTCGGCAGCATCACGAACTTCTCCGCGGTCGCGCGGCTGACGGTCGACTCGTGCATGCCGATCAGGGCGCCGACCTCGGCGCGCGTCAGCGGGACAAGGTGCTGGACGCCGTGCAGCAGGTAGTCGCGCTGCCGGTCGACCAGGCATTCCGAGATCCGCTGCAGGGTGGCCCGGCGCCGGTTGACGTTGTCGATGAAGAACCGTGCCCGTCCGACGTACTCGCGCACGTGCTGGCGATCGGCCTCCGTCGCGCTGGCGCTGCGCATGCCGGCCGAAAGGCGGGCGTAGGTGGGATCAACCCGGAGCGCGAAGCGGCGAGACTCCACCACCTCGACCAGCAGCTCGCCGTCCAGTGCGCGGATCAGCACGTCGGGGCGCACGATGGTCCGGCCCGACGAGCCCTCGCCGATGGCCGCCGAGAAGGCGGCGGTCGGGTACGGGTGCAGGTTTGCCTTCACGAACTCCCAGGCGGCCAGCACTTCTCCCTGGGTCACGCCGAGGGCGGAGGCGATGAGCGCGAAGCGTCGCTCGCCGAGGTCCGCCATGTGGTCGCGCACGATCGCGGCGGCAATGGGCGGGACCTCGACCTCGCCCATCTCCTCCAGGTAGGCGATCTGGGCGAGCAGGCTCTCAGCCACGCCGCGCGAGCCGACGCCGATCGGCTCCACGCCCCGCAGGGCGTCGCGCACGGTGACGACATCTTCGACGGTGTGGTTGGTGGCGGCCGCGATCGCCTCGTCAGACTCGGTCAGGAAGCCGTTCTCGTCGAGCGCGCCGATCGCGTAGGCGGCCACCTGGTGCAGGTTCGTCGGCAGCAGCGCGCGCAGGGTCCAGTCGAGGTGCTCCTGGAGCGTGAACTCGGCTTCTGCGCGGGCGATCGGGTCGAGATCGTCGCCCTCGTCGCGGAGCGACCACTCGCCGACGCCGCCGTCCAGGCCCTCCGGAGCCGCGCCGGCGGAGTCCCTGGGCAGGCACTCTGTGCAGTGGCTCCCTGTGATGGTCGAGCCGCAGATCGGGCAGGTCGACTGTTCGAGCATCTCCAGCGCGGGATTCTCGTCAAGCTCGGCCGCGATCGCCTCCGTCAACTCGACGGAGCTCATGGCCAGGATCGCGTTGGCCGCGATCTGTTTCGGCGTGACACGCACCTGCAGCGACGGCTGCAGCTGCTGATTCAGCTCGATCGACAATGGAACCTCGGTGCTCGGCGTCGCCCGGGAGGTCGCCGCTCTAGGCGGACGGACTAAGCATTATAGGTGCCAGTCTTCCGACCCCCCTCCAGGCACGATTTAGGCCTCACTCGCGTGGGGCAGGAGTCGAGACGCCGATGCGGCGGACGGCCGGGACTCGATCACCGGCCGCCAGCGTGACGAGGCTGTACGAGCCCGGCTCGATCAGCAGGCGGCGCCGATAGTCGGATGGCGGGATCCCGAGCTGCGCTGCCATTCGCAGGCGGATGACGTGGTTGTGGGACACGACGATCGCCGCCCGCGTCGGGCCTGCGGCCAACCATGCCTCGATGCGCTCGAGCACGGGGAAGGCGCGCGCCGCGACGTCGGCGCCGGACTCGCCGCCGGGGCTGTGGGTCTGGTACGGATCGGCCTCCCAACGTGCACGCAGCTCGGGGTCGCGGCGCCGGCACTCGTCGGCGGTGAGCCCCTCCCAGGCGCCGTAGTCGAGCTCCCGCAGCCCCTCCTCGATCTCGATGCTTCGAGGATCGGCCTCGACGCCGAGCTCGCCGGCAATCGCTGCGGCCGTCGCGCGGCAGCGCAGCGCCGGGCTGCTGATCACCCGGATCTCGTCGTGGGGCAGTGCCGCCAGCTCCAGCGCGATCGCGGCCCCGACCCGTGCCGCCAGGCGATCGCCATCGGCCGTGAGGGCGGCATCATCGGCCTGGCCCAGGTTGGTTCCGGACGCACTGGCCCGGGTCGTCGCGTGGCGGACGAGGAAGATGCTGCCCATCGGTCCCCCCGAGCATACCGGCGCCGCCTGACAGGACGCAGCGGTGCGCTATGCTACGCCCGGCCTGCCCCGCCCCATCCTTTGGAGCGCCGATGACCTACGCCCCTGACGCGACCTCGGACGATGCCCCGCGCCCAGAAGCGCAGAGCACGCGGCGAAGCCTCGGCTGCCTGCTCGAAATCGTCGAGACGTTGGTCCTGACGCTCGTCATCTATCTGCTGATCCACAACTTCATCGCCCAGCCGTTCGAGGTCGAGCAGGACTCGATGGTGCCGACCATCCTCGAGCACGAGTACATCCTGATCGACAAGCTCTCGCCGCGGTTCAGCGACTACGACCGCGGGGACATCGTGGTCTTCAATCCCCCACCGGGCTACGAGCAGGGCGGCGTTCCGTTCATCAAGCGCGTCATCGGCCTGCCCGGCGACACCGTCTCGCTGCAGAACGGCCGGGTCTTCGTCACGCCCGAAGGCGGGTCGCCGATCGTGCTGTTCGAGCCGTACATACGGCAGATCGACGGACGCTCGGCCCCGACTCAGCCGCGCGACGCGGAGGGCACCAGCGAATGGACCGTGCCTGACGGCCAGTACTTCGTGATGGGCGACAACCGGCCGGACAGCCAGGACTCGCGCTTCTTCGGACCGATCACCCGCGACTCGATCGTCGGCCGCGCCTGGGTCCGCTACTTCCCGCTGGACCGCATCCGGCTGATGGAGCAGCCCGTGTACGAGGGCCTGGGCCCGTCATCATGGGTCTACGAGCGCGGCGGTTCCTCTGCCACGATCCAGCTGTCGACCGCGCGGTCGTAGTCGAGCAGCGCATCGGCCCCGAACCAGAGGGCCAGCTCGGCGTCGGCGGTGTCCAGAGCGTCCGAGGCATGGATGAGGTTGCGCAGGCCGCTGATCCCCAGGTCGCCCCGGATGGTGCCCGGCTCCGCCTCGTTCGGCATCGTCTTGCCGACCATGCGCCGAACCGTGGCGATCGCATCCGGGCCTTGCAGCGCAATTGCCGCCACCGGACCGGAGGTGATGAACTCGACCAGGCCGGCGTAGAAATGCTTGCCGGCATGGACGGCATAGTGACGCTCCGCCATCTCGGTCGGAACCGTCAGCATCCGCAGGCCGATCACCTTCAGGCCCTTGCGCTCGAAGCGGCCGACGATCTCGCCGATCAGGCCGCGCTGAACGCCATCGGGCTTGACCAGGATCAGGGTACGTTCCATCAGGGGCGTGGCTCCTCTGGGTCAGCTGCGCGCGGCGCGATCGTAGGCCTCCGAGGCCTCCGGGCTGCGACCCGCGGCGCGGAGCAGGTCGCCGTAGAGTAGCAGACGGTCGGCGCCCGGCCGGGGCCCAAGGGTCGGCTCCACGAGCGCGACGCCGTCGGCCGCCACACGCGGATCGAGCCGCATGGCGAGGTTCATCTCGCGGTCTCCTTCGTCGTCCCGTCCGGCCGCGTAGGCCAGTCGCGCGGCCTCGAGTCGCACGTGCGCGGCCGCGGTTCGCTCCGGCGAGGGAGGAGCTGCGCGCGCTGCCGCGCCGGTCGCCGGCATGCCGGGCTGACGCTGGGCGGGGCGCATCGACGGCGGGAGTGGCCACGCCAGCCGCGAGGGCACGCCGCCCCGGAGCCGCCACGACTCATCCACGCCGACTGCGTCGATGACCCGTTCCATGAGGGCGTTGGCCCGATCCGGATCGCCGCCGGCGGCCATCGCCTCCGCCTCGACCAGCAGGACGATCGGCCGCCGCCGCTCGAGGCTCCCTGCCCGGATCTTCTCGACCACCGCCCCACCGGCGAGCGGTCGCCCCTGACGCCACAGCACCTCGGCCAGCAGGGCCCGAGCCGCGTCAAGCTCCTCCATCGCGCCGCGGCCGCCCGCATCGAGCCTGGCGATGTGCCGACGCAGCGAGCCCTCGGCCATGCCGAGCAGCCCGGAGGCAAGCTGTGCTCGGGCGAGCGACAGCTCGTCCGGGATCAGGTCGACGAAGGACTCATCCGTCATCCGGCTGCGCGGGCAAGGGTTCGCTCGAAGGCGAGGCGCGATCGGTACGGGCCGAGGACCGCCATCCGGACCTGGTCGGGTCGCGCGCAGCGCTGGGCGACGCGCTGCAGGTCGTCCGCAGTCACCGACTCCAGCCGCTCCACCACCTCCTCGACGGTCAGGATCCGCGGCAGCAGGCTCTCGCCGGTGCCCAGCCAGGCGGCGACTGCCGAGGTCTCCTCCATGCGCAGCTCCAGGCGTCCGCGGGTGTAGGCGCGCGCCCGCTCGAGCTCGGCAGTGGTGACCGGTTCCTGCACCACTCGCTCCAGCTGCTCGAGGATCGCGGCGATGACCGCATTGGCCTGGTCCGGATCGAAGCCCGCATGCACGCCGAACGTGCCGCAATCCGAGTACGTCGCAGCGAAGGTGGAGACGTCGTACGCCAGCGAGCGGCGCTCACGCAGCTCCAGGAAGAGGCGGCTGCTCATGCCGTCGCCCAGGACGGCGCCAAGCAGGTCCAGCGCCCAGCGATCCGGGTCGTCGCGCGCCACGCCGGGCATCCCCAGGCACAGGTTTCCCTGCGCCAGACGCCGATGGGCGACGCGGACGGTCTGGGGCGGCGCCGGCGTCGGCGCCCCCGCTTTCAGGGCCGGCGGCTCGGCAATGCCCACGCCGTCCAGCCACGGGGAGCCGTTCGCGAACCACTCGCCGGCGGCCTGCAGGACAGACGTGTGCGCGACCTGTCCGGCCACTGCCAGCACGGCGTGACGTGGCTGGTACCAGCGCCGCCAGTGCGCGACGACCCCGTCCCGGGTCGAGCGGCGCACCGAGCGGGGCGTGCCCGCGATCTCCCGGCCCAGCGGATGGTCGCCGAAGAGGACCTCGTCGAACAGCGTGAATACGTGGTCGCCCGGCGAATCCTGGTACATGCGGATCTCGTCCACGATCACCGGCTTCTCGCCGGCGAGGTCCCGCTTCCGCAACAGCGGGCGCAGGGCGAGCTCGGCGACGACCTCGAGACCGCGTTCCGCGGCCGCGGCCGGCACCTTGGCGCTGTAGACGGTCAGCTCCCGGTCCGTTGACGCGTTCACGGCACCGCCGCAACCCTCGACTGCCTCGGAGAGCGCGCCGGCGACCGGGTACCCCACCGTGCCTTTGAAGACCAGATGCTCGACCAGGTGGGAGAGGCCCGCGTGCGCGGCGTCCTCGTTGCGCGAGCCGACGCCCACGAAGAGGCCGACCGCGACGGATCGCGCTGAGGGCATGCGGCTGGTCACGACCCGCAGCCCGTTCGGCAGCACGGTGCGCTCGAAGGGATGTGCGGCGGCAGCGTGTGCCGTGGCGCGGCGTCGCGGCGCCGCCAGGCCGGACGCCACGCTAGGCGTCCTCGTCTTCTTCGTTCGCGTCCGACGACATCATCAGCTCCATCTGGATGAATCGCAGGTCGCGTGCCAGCTCCTCCGCGTTGCGTGGAAGCGGGCGCCCGTTCTGGCCGTCCTCGCCCTCCTCGAGATGCGAGGTGCCGGCGGCGAACTCGAGCACGACGCGCTCGGTCCCGATCACCAGCGTGTAGACCAGGAGTTGGTCGGACGTCGTGTCGAACTGCAGGTAGTCGAAGGAGTCGAGGTTCAGGCAGATGGAGAGCGGCGTGAAGTAGCTCGCGACCTCCGGATGATCGACCACCACCCGCTCGACCCAGCCGGTGCCACTGCTGGTGACCGTGTTGCCACGGAAGTAGGTGTAGCTGACGGTCTGCTTCAGCAGCGGGCGCAGGATGTTGTAGACATCGCTCTTGTTGGTGACGACGCCCGTGTTGATGTAGAGCTTGGCACGCGGGTCGGTCATGGGTCGCGGCGGAGTCTACACCCGGACCGATGGCGCCGGCCGTGACCGCCGGCGCTGGGAAAAGCGGCTGCTACGATTGGCGCGTGACGCTCCTCGCGCTCGACATCGGCAACACGAACGTGACCATGGGCCTGTTCCGCGATGCGGAGCTGGTCGGGTCGTGGCGCGCGACGACGCGCGCCGGTGCGACGCCGGACGAGGCGGCCGCCATGGTCGAGGGCCTGCTGGGGCTCGACGGACGCGCCCTGCGCGAGCTGGATGCGGTCGCGATCGCCTCGGTCGTGCCGCCGCTGACCGACAGCTTCTCCGCGTTCGTCCGCGATCGGTTGCGGATCGAGCCATTGATCATTGACGCCCTGGCGCTGGACGGCATCCTGGCGGTCCAGATCGACCGCCCGGCGGAGGCCGGCGCCGATCGACTCTGCAACGCCCTCGCCGCCGCCACCGAGTTCGGCGGCCCGGCGATCGTGGTCGACCTCGGCACGAGCACCAACTTCGACGTGGTCGACGCGGCCGGCGCGTACGTCGGCGGGGCCATCGCGCCGGGGCTCGGCCTTTCTCTGGAGGCACTGGTCGGGCGGGCCAGCAAGCTGCCGCGCATCCCGCTGCGCCGGCCGGCTCGGGCGATCGGCTCCAACACCATCCACGCCATGCAGAGCGGAACCGTGCTCGGCTACATCGGCCTCGTGAGCGGGCTGCTGACTTCGCTGCGCGGCGAGCTGATCGAGCGCTCGCCGGCCGACAGCCGCGTGACGGTCATCGCGACGGGCGGCTACACGCAGGAGCCGTGGCTGCATGACGTGCCCGGCATTGACCATGTCGAGCCGGACCTCACCCTGCGGGGCATCCGGTATGCCTGGGAGCGGATCGCCGCCGGCGCCTCGACCAGCGGCGCACGTAAGGGAGGTGCCGCATGAATGAGCTGCGCGGCCCGCTGGCCGGCCGGCGCATCGTGGTCGGCGTCAGCGGCAGCATCGCCGCCTACAAGGCGGTCAGCCTGGTGCGGCTGCTCGCGGAACGCGGCGCGAGCGTCGACGTGGCGATGACCCCGGCGGCCACCCAGTTCGTCACGCCGCTGACCTTCGCCTCGCTCACCCACCGGCCAGTGGTGGACGACGTGATGGCGCTCGACGACGACCAGCAGATCGCCCACGTGGAGCTGGCCGAGGGGGCGGATGCCATCGTCGTGGCGCCGGCCACCGCCAACGTGATCGCCGAGCTGGCGGCCGGCCTGGTGCGTGACGCGATCACGGCCATCGCCTGTGCCAGCCGCGCCCCGGTCGTGGTGGCGCCTGCCATGGACGCCGGGATGTGGACCCACCCCGCCACGCAGCGTAACGTCGAGACGCTCCGCGGCTTCGGCCATTACGTCGTTGAGCCGGAGGTGGGCGCGCTCGCCAGCGGGCTGACCGGCGTCGGTCGACTTGCGGAGCCGGCCAGCATCGTGGAGGCGGTCGAGCGGCTCTTCGCCCGCTCCGGCGACCTCGAGGGGCTGCATGTCGTGGTGAGCGCCGGCGGAACGCGGGAACCGCTCGACCCGGTGCGCTTCATCGGCAACCGCAGCAGCGGCAAGATGGGCGTCGCCATCGCCGAGGCCGCCCGCGATCGCGGTGCCAGCGTGACGCTGATCGCCGGCACCATGAGCGCCACACCGCCTCGCGGCGTCACCGTGATCGAGGCCCAGACGGCGGCAACCATGCGAGAGGCGGTGCTGCGTGCCGCCCCGGCCGCTGACATCCTGGTCATGGCCGCCGCAGTGGCCGACTTCGCGCCAAAGCGCCCATCGGCCAAGAAGATCAAGCGCGACGCGGGCCTGCAGGTGGAGCTGGTGCCGAACCCGGACATCGTGGCCGAGGTCGGCGAGATGCCGGACGACCTGCGCCCGTTCCTCATCGGCTTCGCCGCCGAAAGCGACGAGCTGGAGGCGAACGCGCGGAGCAAGCTCCGCGACAAGGGGCTCGACCTGATCGTGGGCAACACGGTGGGCGGCCCGTTCGATGCCATCGGCTCCGATGACAACAAGGTCACCGTCTTCGGCTCGGAAGGCCCGTTGACCGACTGGCCGATGCTGCCCAAGCGCCAGGTCGCGGAGCGCCTCTGGGACCTGATCGTCGATCGTTACCGCAAGTCGCGCCCGGAGCCGTCAGAGACGCCGCCGGCCAGGTCACGCCGGCGCTGAAGAGTTGCGCGTCGTCGAGAACGCCCCGGACCTGCGCGTCGCCATCCTGGAACGCCGCCTCGGTGGTGATTCGGTCGGCTTCGTGCCAACCATGGGCATGCTCCACGCCGGCCAGCTCTCGCTGGTGAAGCGGGCACGCGAGGAGAACGGCTGCGTGGTGGTCAGCTGCTTCGCGAACCCACACGAGTTCGCGGCGCTGGACGAGGGCGATCACGCGCAGCGCGACGTCGCCCGCGACCTGGCACTGCTGGAGCGGGAGATCACCGACGTCGTCTTCCATCCGGACGTCGGCAGCCTCTACCCGCACGACGACCTGACGCGCGTCACCGTCGAGGGCCTGACTCGCCAGCTGGAAGGCGCCTCGCGACCCGGGCACCTGGACGGGCTGACCACCGTCATGCTGAAGCTGATCAACCTGGTCGGACCGGCCCGCCTCTACCTCGGCCAGAAGCACGCCCAGCAGGTCGTGATCCTGCGCCGCATGCTGCGCGACCTGTTCATGAACGTGGAGGTGGTCGTCTGCCCCACCGTGCGCGAGGCCGATGGCCTGGCCATGTCGAGCGCCAATGCGCGCCTCTCGATCGAGGAACGGGTGGCGGCCACCTGCCTCTTCAACGCCCTGTCGGCGGCCAAGGCCGCGTACGAGGCCGGCGAGCGGTCGGCGGAGGTGCTGCGGGCGCGGATGCAGGACGTCATCGCGGCTGAGCCGATGGCGCGCATCGACTACGTAAGCGTCGCCGATGCCCAGTCCCTGGCCGAGCTGCAGCGCGTCGGAGGGCCGGCGCTGGCCCTCGTTGCGGCGTGGTTCGGGCGCACGCGATTGGCCGACAACATGCCGCTCGCCTGGGACGTCGCCTGAACAGGCGCCCTAGCTCACGCTCCGTGCTCAAAGTACTAGTGACGTCACCCCGTCACTTCGTATGATGCGCCCCAGCACCGCGGCCTCCGGCACACCACCGGTCGGGCCGCGGAGTGCTGGGAGGCCGGCGAGTGCCCACGTCCGGCCTCCTTCCTTTTCGTCAGCCCTTAGCGTGGTCGATCAGCTGCGATCAATCGGGTCGATCACGCGTCGGCCACGGGACCCCTGGCGCGCGCGTTGATCGATCCGGGTGATTGCGCGCGCCGTACGGATCCCCGCACGCCCGCGTTGATCGACAGGATGGATACGCGGGGACTCGGACGGGCCTTACGGCCGGCGAGAAGGTCTGCCGGTGGCAGCCTCGGCGGCGCGCAGCTCCGCCTTGTGCGCTCTCTTCGCCGCCTGGTACTCCGCCAGCGCCTGAGGGGAGTCCACATCGCCCAGCGTCGGATGGCGCGGCGCCACCTCATCCAATCCGGGCAGCTGCAGGCCGAATCGCTTGGCGAGGATGCCGAGCATCGAGCGGACCTTCATGTCGCCGAACGAGGGAAGCGCCGCCAGCCGGCGTCGCAGGTCGGCGCCGTCGCGGGCATCCAGCCACACGCGGGCCGCATCGCCGTCGTACTCCTTGACGACGAATGCGCACAGTGCCTGGACCCGTCCTGCCATCGCCCCGGGGAACCGATGCAGTGCCGGCCGCTGCCGGAAGGTATCGGCCAGCGCGTCGGGGTCCATGGCGGAAATCTGCCGTGCGTCCAGGTGCCCCAGCCGACGGCGCAACTCGGCCGGTCCGCTGAAGGCCTTCTGCACCGGCACCTGCTGATCGAGAGCGAACCCGATGAGCAGCGCCAGCGGGTCGGCGGCGATGAGCTGGTCGGCCTCGGCGTCGCCGGTGAAGTGAAGTCGGTCGGGTGGCGCGATGGCGGTCGTCATGGGGCGCATGGTACGCCGCCGCTTCACAGTCGAGCGAGCAGCGCTCCGGGGTCGATCGATCGCCCGACGAGCTCGATGATGGTGGCGATCTTCTCCTCGTCCGTCGGGTGGGTCTTGACCAGGATGTCCTGCACGTCCTGCGCCGTCCGGTAGGTGTCGCTCTCGACCAGGTACGTGAACAGCCCGGCCGTACGCAGACGCTCCAGCGCCGAATCCGGGGGCCGGAATCCGCCCGTCAGGACGAGGCCGGTGATGAGGGGCCGCCGCTGCTCGACACCGGACTGGTGCGCCTCCAGCGCGACCTCCAGCATGTCGTCACGGTCGCCCGGCGTGATCAGCAGTGTGCGATGGCGAAGGAAAGGCACCGCGTGGTCGGCTCGCATCGCGCCGATGGCCACCCGCCCGATGATCGCGCCGGGCGCCGCCTCCCCTGCCAGCAGCTCCCCGGTCAGGTGGGTCACGATCAGTTCGAGCGAGGGGTTGGCCAGCAGTTCGCTGAACGGGATGCATCCCAGCAGCTCGATCCCGTGCTGCGCCAGCCCCTGGGCCAGCACCTCCGGCAGGTCCGGGTTGGCGTCCACGTTGACCTTGTTGACGACCGCGCCCACGACCCGCACGCCGTGTCGCTCGAAGAGCGCATGGTTCAGCACGATTTCGTCGATGGGCCGGCCGACGCCACCCTCGCTGACGATGATGACCGGCGCCTTCAGCATCGCCGCCACTGCGGCGTTCGACAGCCCGATGACGGCGCCGACCCCGGCGTGGCCGGTCCCCTCGATCAGCACCACGTCCTTGTCGCGCGCCACCTCCTCGCTGGCGGCCACAACGGTCGAGGCCAGGTCGTCGGTCACGCGGCCCATCACGAAGTCGGTGGTGAAATGACGGGGCAGGGTGACAGGGCTCATGTCGTTCAGGGCATCGGGCAGGTCGAAGACAGCCTTCATGAGCACCGCGTCCTCGTCCGCGCGGGTGCCATCGATGACGAGATAGCGCTGCCCGACCGGTTTGAGGAAGCCGAGCCGATGCCCACGGGTGAGGATGCCGGCCGCCAGGCCCAACGAGACGGTGGTCTTTCCGCGGTTCTGGCCGGTGGCGGCCAGGAAGATGCGCTGCGCGGTGGCGCCGCTCACCCGGGGGCCTTTGACCGCCGTTCGATTCGCTCCACGCCTTCCCGCAGCCGCTGCACCAGGTCCGGGTCGAGCATCTCCGGGTCGAGGTGCTCGCTGAGGCGCTCCATCATGTCGGCCGCGATGGCCAGCAGGATGTCGGCATCGGCGATGAAGAACTGCGGCTCGTTGTTGTAGCGGACCAGCGTCAGCCGCCCCTGGAGCGACGTGGCGCCCTCGCCGTGCGAGACCTGCGTGCCGAAGTTGTGGCCCTGGATCCCGTCAGGGTTGTTCAGGAAGTTGAGCGCGTTATCGATCGCGAGCCCAAAGCGGGCGCGCCAGCTGACCACCCGCTCGTGCACCTCGGGCGGCAGCCCGATCTCGCCGACTTCCTCGAACACCTCGCGGGTGACCGTCAGCAGGCCGACCAGGGTCGAGCCGGCGCGGTTGCCGAGCATCACCTGCAGCGAACGCTCCAGGGTGAAGACATCCGAGTCGAAGCGAGGGGAGGTCGTCACCTCGGCCAGCAGGTCCTCGACGTTGTCCAGCGCCCCGGGCTCATTCAGGGCGCTGGCGAGGTTCAGGATCTCCTCCCGGAAGAGGAATCGCTCCTCGTGGTCGAGCATGGGCCGCCCGGTTACGGGTACAGCCCGCGAAGGGTGGTGGCCTCGGCGACGCGGGCCACGGCGACCATGTACGCCGCGGTGCGCATGTCGACCTCGTGGCGCCTGCTCATCTCGTGCACCGCGTCGAAGGCCCGATCCATGATCTCCTTCAGGCTCTGGTTGATGCGTGACTCGGTCCAGAAGAAGGACTGCATGTCCTGGACCCACTCGAAGTAGCTGACGGTCACGCCTCCGGCGTTGCAGAGGATGTCCGGGATCAGGAAGATGCCCCGATCGTGGAGGATGGCGTCCGCGTCCGGCGTGGTCGGTCCGTTGGCCGCTTCGGCCACGATCTTCGTCTTCAACTTCGGAGCGTTAGCCCGCGTGATCTGGTTCTCGAGGGCGGCCGGCACGAGGATCTCGCACTCGGTCTCGAGCACGTCCTCGTTGCTGATCTCCTCCGAGCCGGGGAAGCCGACGACCGTGCCGTGCTCCTGCTTCCAGGCGCTCACCTTGGCGGGGTCGAGGCCCTTCATGTTCCGGATGCCGCCGCTCGAGTCGCTGACGGCCACGATGACCGACCCCTCGTCATTCAGCAGCGTGGCCGCGATCGAGCCTGCGTTGCCGTAGCCCTGGATCGCAACCCGCGCGCCGGGCAGCGGGACCTGGAGCGCGATGGAGCACTGCTGCAGCGTGAACACGGCGCCGCGCGCCGTTGCCTCGTTGCGGCCGAGTGAGCCGCCGACGGCAATTGGCTTGCCGGTCACGACACCCGGGATCGTGTAACCCTGGTGCATGGAATAGGTGTCCATGATCCAGGCCATCGTCTGGGCATTCGTGTTTACATCCGGGGCCGGGATGTCCCGGTCAGGCCCGATGATCGGGCTCAGCTCGGTCGTGAAGCGGCGGGTCAACCCCTCGACTTCCTTCAGGGACAGCTGCTTCGGGTCCACGATCACGCCGCCCTTGCCGCCGCCGTACGGGATGTTCACCACCGCGCACTTCCAGGTCATCCACATCGCCAGCGCGCGAACCTCGTCCAGGGTCACGTCCTGGTGGTAACGGATGCCGCCCTTGGCGGGGCCTCGGCTGAGGTTGTGCTGCACGCGGTAGCCGGTGAAGACCTCGACGTGCCCGTCGTCCATCGTGACGGGAAAGTTGACGGTGAGTTCACGCTTCGGAACGCGAAGGACCTTGCGCAGGCCGGGATCGAGGTCGAGCTGATCGGCCGCGTGGTCGAACTGGCTCTGGGCGATCGCCCAGATGTTCGGCGCGTCCGCGACGTGCTGTGATGTGGCCATCGGCTGCGGAGTGCCTCCAGATGTGATGGCGCGCTGACGCCTCCGCCGGTTGAGGTGCGGAAGCAGGCCCGCGCGCAAACGCGCCGATTATAGGGCCGATATCCGCACGTCGGCCTTAGTCCACTTACCGGGCAAGCAAGCTCGACTATTCAGTGGAGGTATGTTGTCGAGAAGCCGGGGTGCATTACGCGGTAATCGGACGCCGGCTTGTGCCAACCGATGCATGAACTGACGTGTGATCGGCCCCAGGATCCCGACACCATGCCCGGGGTGAATATT
>DASSCW010000267.1:0-4140 GCA_035697465.1 Candidatus Limnocylindria bacterium
TGCGGGACGCGGCCACACGTCGCGCGCTGCGCACGAGCGTTGCGGCCCTCACCGGCCCCTGGTCCCCGGACGCGCCGAATGTCGCGACCCTGCGCGCTGCGCGAGTGGCGCGAACGCTCGGCGTCGACGGGCTCATCGTGCCGAGCGCCGCGCGTCCCGACGGATGGAACCTCGTGGTCCTGCCGGACGCCTTCGACCGCGTGCGCCTCCGCCATCGCCGCCGGCAGGTCGCTCCCCCGATTTGACAGCGTCGGGCAACGGCCCGGAGCATTGCGGCATGGCGACGGCGGCGATGCGAGCTGCGGCATCGGTCCTGCTGGCCCTGGCGGTGCTGGCGGCCCTACCTGGTGTCGTGGCCGCCGACCACACCCGAAGTCGCGGCGTGCAGTCCTTCCTGCCGTGCAACCGCCCCGTGACTCCGCCGCGCTGCACAAGTGTCGGCAACGACATGTGGCATTTCGTTTACTTCGACGAATCGGTGCCGCGCTCGCTCGCGTCGGCGATGCGCCGCACCATGCGCGAGGACTACGGCCCGACCTACCTGCGCATGGAGGTCCAGACGCGGATCACCGCCGCGACCGACGTCGTCGTCTTTGCGGCCGACCACGGGGAGAACGGAGCGGCCGGCTGGGTGTACTGCCCACCGGACTCGCCGCAGGGCATAAACGCCAGCGGCGATCGCTGGTGCCAGCGGCAGGAGCTTCATTTCAATCTGAACCCGCGCTATGCCGCCTTCTTCGCCGACCGCGCCAGCCGCGACTACATGGCTTGCCATGAGCTGGGTCACACCCTGGGGTTGCGTCACTGGGGCAACCCCCCGCGCAGCGACGGTCCGGTCGCGGCCACCTGCATGAACCCGGATGTTCCCGACGGGCCAACCGTCCTGCATCGCTCCGACCTCGAGCACCTCACCCAGTACTACTCCGCGCCGCAGACCGCGCCGCGCCTCTTCCGTACGTTCCCGTCGGACGCGGCGACCGGTACGCCGGAGCTGATGATCCGGAACGGGCCGCTGGCCCGCTTCTGAGCGTGGCTCCCCTGCAGATACGCCTGACCACGACCGGTCGGCGCAGCGGCCAGCCACGAACCGTGACGCTCTACGCCTATCCTGATGGCGAACGCCTGGTGGTCGTGGGATCTTGGGGCGGGAAGGCGCGAGATCCTTCCTGGGCGGGGAACCTTCGCGCCGAGCCGCTCGCCTCCGTGCATGCCGATGGCGTGGAGCGACAGGTGGCTGCCCAGGAAGTCGGAGGTAGCGAGCGCGAGCGCCTCTGGGAGCTCGTCTGCACCGCGTTCCCCTTGTACCGGACGTACCAGCGCCGCACCACGCGCACGATTCCTCTGTTCGCGCTGGAACCGATGGAGCGGTCGGTTTGACATCCCGAGCCGCCGATCGGGACCATGGAGCCCGAATGAGGATGATGCGCAAGGCGTCCACGTTGGCACTGCTGGCGGCGATGGTGGCGCTGGCGCCCGGTCCAGCCGCGGCCGAGCACCACGGAAACCCAGGCATCAGTTCATTCCTCGATTGCAGCCGGCCGGTCACGCCGCCGCGTTGCGTGAGCGTCGGAAATGACTCGATCCATTTCATCTACATCCACCCGTCGGTGCCCGGCGGCCTAGCCTGGGCGATCCGGCGGACGATGCGCGAGGACTACGGCCCGACGGACCTCGTCCTGCGCGAGCAGACCGAGATCAACCGGTCAACCGACGTCATCGTCCGTGCCGCCGACTACGGGCAGAACGGGGCCGCGGGCTGGGTCTGGTGCCCGCCAAAGGCGCCACAGGGCATCAACAGCAAGGGCGACCGGTGGTGCCGCCGCCAGCAGCTCTACTTCAACCTCAACGCCAGGTACGCGGCCTTCTGGAACGACGTTGCCAGCCGCAACTACCTCGCCTGCCACGAACTCGGCCACACCATCGGTCTGCGCCACTGGGGCAACCCGCCGCAGAGCGGCTACCCAGTGGCGGCTACCTGCATGAACAGTGACACCCCGAACGGGCCGCAGAACCTGCATCCCTGGGACATCGAGGAGATCAACCTCTACTACCCCAAGCCCTAGTTCCCGTGCGCCAGCCGACTATCGGTCGGAACTGCGCACGGGATCCGGCACAGGCGTCAATTCGCCGATCCATCGGCCAGATCGCACCTGGAAGCGAGCCCGCGTGAAGAACAGACCGATCTTTGGCCCCGCCTCAGGCGGGCGGGATGTTCTGGTTCAGGCGGAACAGGTTGGTCGGGTCGTATCGACCCTTGATTCCCGCGAGCCGATCGTAGGTGGCAGCCGGGTAGGCGTCGTGCACGCGCTGCGCGCCTTCCTCGCCCACGAAGTTCACGTAGGCGCCGCTGTCACCCTGGTCGATGGCCGCCATGAAGGCGTCGACCCATGACTCTCGCTGCGCCCGGTCGTCTCCCTCCCAGAAGGCGGCGAGGTTGACCATGATCCGGCTTGACCGATGCGCGAACGCGGTCGCGTCCGCGGGCACCCGTGCCATGGCACCGCCCAAAACCCGCAGCTGCGCCACGCGCATGCTCGCGTCCGATGCGTTCAGCTGCTCGACGATGGTCTTCGCCGTATCCAGGTCCACATGGTCGAGGAACATCGTCCTGGCCGCGGCCTTGGGACGGTACGAGTCGTCCTCAGGCGGGTACATCTCCGGGTAGGGCATCGGCTTGACCATGTCCGCCATCGGTTCGGCCAGTTCACGGAACGGCGCCAGCGCCTGCTCGGCGGCATCCGGCTCGCCGGCGTAGGCCATCATCGCCAGGATCGTCAGCTTGCCGTGCACCTCTTCCGGCAGGAAGGGCATCGGCGGCGCGGGCATCACATTGGCGATGGCCGACAGCTCCTCCGGCGCGGCCTCGTTGGCGGCGATGAAGCCGGCGATCGTCTCCGGCGTGGCGGGCAGCAGCAGCATGCCGCCCACGAACGCGGTCAGCGGCTGCAGGCGGTACTGGAAGCGCGTGACCACGCCGAAGTTGCCGCCGCCGCCACGGATCGCCCAGAAGAGGTCCGGGTGGGTCTCCGCGTCGACGTGCAGGAGCTGGCCGTCGGCGGTGACGATCTCGGCCGCCAGCAGCGAATCGATCGTCAGGCCGTGCTTGCGCACGAGGTAGCCGACGCCTCCACCGGTCGTCAGGCCGCCGATGCCCACCGAGCCGGTGTCGCCAAAGCCGATCGCCAGGCCGTGCTCCCAGACTGCGTTGGTCACCTCGATCGCGGTGCTGCCACCTTCAGCCCACGCGGTTCGCCCGGCGACGTCGATGTCGATGGCTCGCATCTCGCGCAGGTCGAGCACGATGCCGCCATCGGTCACGCTATGACCAGCGCCGCTGTGTCCGCCACAGCGGACGGCCAGCTCGATGCCGCGGTCACGCACGAAGTTGATGACGGCTGCCACGTCGCCGGTGTCCGCCACGCGCACGATGGCCGCGGGGCGCCGATCGATGTGGCCGGCGGTCACAGTGCGCTGCTGGTCGTAATCGGCGTCGTCCGGCGTGATGACTCGGCCGCGAACCTCGCGCAGCTCTGGAATCGAGACGGTGTCGGTCTGTGAAACCTGCACGAATCAGCTCCTCGTCGTTGGTGTCTTCTCATTGGACTGCGAGGCGGCGCCTAAGTCATCGGTCCGGCCATGGTCGGGCCGATGATTCTCCCGCCGCGCGGTGGTCAAAACGTCAAGCCACAATGAACGGAGGCAGCTCTGCCCAGCATTCGCCTGGTCCTCTCTGGACCGATGGTCGAGGCCGAGGTGCCCGCCCTGTGCGAGCGCCTGCGCATCCTGCTGGACGCCTCCAGCGCCGATCGTGTCGACTGCGACTGCATCGCAGTGACGAATCCGGACCTGCGGACTGTCGACGCCCTCGCCCGCCTCCAGCTCACCGCCTCGCGGCGTGGCAGCAGGCTGGTTCTGCGTGGAGCCCCGGCTTCTCTGCTGGAGCTTGTGTCGCTGGCTGGCCTGGCCCGCATCCTCCGGTCAGGCGTCCAGGTGGTCGGGCAGCCCGAACAGCGGGAAGAAGCGGGCGGTGTCCAGGAAGAAGGTGATGCCGCCGATCCGGTCGCCTGACAGCTCCAGCACCTGCACCGACCACGGCGCGAGGCCCCCAGCCGGATCCGGCTTGTACTGGCCGAAGGCCGG
>DASSCW010000268.1:0-12938 GCA_035697465.1 Candidatus Limnocylindria bacterium
ACCGTGGCGGACGATGGGCGTGGCGGTGCGGACGTCGCTGCGGGATCGGGGTTGCAGGGCCTCATCGACCGCGTCGCCGCGGTCGGCGGAACGCTTTCGGTCGAGAGCCCGCCGGGGCGGGGCACGACGTTGCGAGCCCGAATTCCCGCGGGTGACGGTACGTGATGGATCGCGCGCGTGCGCCGGGTGCTCGTCTGCGGATCGTCCTGGCCGACGATGCAGTCCTGCTGCGGGAGGCACTGGCGGCCTCGCTCGGCGCAGCCGGCTTCGAAGTCGTCGGTCAGGCGGCCGACGTCGATGGCCTGCTCGAGCTGGCGCAGAGCGCTTCGCCGGACGTTCTGGTCGTTGATGTGCGGATGCCGCCGACGCACACGACCGAAGGGCTGGAGGCCGCGCGCCAGATACGGCGCGACCATCCTGAAATGGCGATCCTCCTCCTATCGCAATACATCGAGACCCGCTACGCGGTGGAGCTGCTGCGCGACGATCCGTCGGGAATCGGGTACTTGCTCAAGGATCGGGTGACGCGGATCGAGGACCTGGCCAGCGCCGTCCGCCGTGTGGCGGGCGGCGGATCCGTGATTGACCCGGAAGTGGTCGCCCGGCTGCTCGGCAGGCCTCGCGCCCACACGCCACTGGACGAACTCACGCCCCGCGAGCGCGAGATCCTGGGTCTGATGGCCGAGGGGCTCTCGAACCAGGGGATTGCCGAGCGGCTGGTGCTCGACGGCAAGACGGTCGAGGGGCACGTCACTCGCATCTTCTCAAAGCTCGGTCTCGAGCCCGCGGGCTCAGATCACCGCCGCGTCCTGGCCGTGCTCACCTACCTTCGGGAGGAGTAGCTATTCCCACTCGATGGTGGCGGGCGGCTTGGAGCTGATGTCGTAGACCACCCGGTTCACGCCCGGCACCTCGTTCACGATCCTCGACGAGATGCGCGCCAGCAGCTCGTACGGGAGCCGCGCCCAGTCGGCCGTCATGCCGTCGTCCGACGTCACGGCGCGGATGGCGACCACATTGGCATAGGTCCGCCCGTCGCCCATGACCCCCACCGAGCGGACCGGCGTGAGGATCGCGAAGGTCTGCCAGAGGGACCGATACAGCCCAGCGCCCTTGATCTCGTCGATCACGATCCAGTCCGCTTCGCGCAGGGTCTCCAGGCGATCGGCGGTGACCTCGCCGATGATGCGGATGGCGAGGCCCGGCCCGGGGAACGGCTGGCGCAGCACCATCGCCTCCGGCAGGCCGAGCTCGACTCCGACCTTGCGCACTTCGTCCTTGAAGAGGTAGCGCAGCGGCTCGATCAGGCTGAAGCGCAGGTCGGCCGGCAGGCCGCCGACGTTGTGATGGGTCTTGATCTTGGCCGCTGCCTTGGTCTCGGCGGTCTTCGACTCGATGACATCGGGATAGAGCGTGCCCTGGGTCAGGAAGTCGATCCGTCCCAGCTTCACGGCCTCTTCCTCGAAGACACGGATGAACTCGTCGCCGATGATCCGGCGCTTCTCCTCCGGGTCCTCGACGCCGGCGAGACGGCGCAGGAATCGGTCCCGCGCGTCGACCATCACCAGGTTCATGCCCAGGTTCTCGGCAAAGGTGGCGCGCAGAAGGTCCGACTCGCGCTTGCGCATCAAGCCGTGATCGACGTAGATGCAGGTCAGCTGGTCGCCGATGGCCCGATGCACGAGCGTCGCCGCCACCGCGCTGTCCACGCCGCCGGACAGCGCGCAGATGACCCGACCCTCGCCGACGCGCGCCCGGATGTCGGCCACCGTGGTGTCCACGAAGCCGGTGGGGGTCCATGTCTGCCTCGCGCCGGCGATCTCGACAACGAAGTTTCGGAGGATGTCCCGGCCGCGCGGCGTGTGGGCGACCTCGGGGTGGAACTGGATGCCATAGAGGTTCCGCGACGGGTCGACCAGCCCGGCGTAGGCGCTCGAGTCGCTCTGCGCCACCGGCGTGAAGCCATCCGGCGGGCGCAGGATCGTGTCGCCGTGGCTCATCCACACCGGCTGCTCGCGATCGATGCCGCGGAAGAGCCCGTCCTCCGACGTGATCTGGACCGATGCCGGGCCGTACTCGCGCTTGGCGCCCGGCGCCACCTCACCGCCGAGCTCGTGCGCCATCAGTTGCAGCCCGTAGCAGATCCCGAGCACCGGGATGCGTCCCGACCAGATCGCGGGGTCCGCCTTCGGCGCATCGACGTCGTAGACCGATGACGGTCCGCCGGAGAGGATGATCGCCTTCGGTGCGCGACGCTCGATCTCCGACCACGGGGTGTCGTGTGGCAGGAGCTCCGAGTAGACGTTCAGCTCGCGCACGCGGCGCGCGATCAGCTGCGCGAACTGGCTGCCGAAGTCCAGGATGACGACGGTATCGGGCTCGGGCGGCGTCTCGCTGGGTCGCTCCGGCGGAGGCGCGTGGAGTGCCTGCTCGAGGTATACCTCGACCTCGGCATCGTCGGGGGCCAGCACGCGGTGGCCGGCGTTGGCGGCCTCCCCGTGCACCGTGCGGCCCCGCTGCCGCCCGTTCGGCCGCGCCGGTGAATGCTCGTCAGCGCTCTCGGTCAATCGCCCCTCGGATCCATGCCTGCTGGCTCCATGGTAGCGGTGCGGCACTGCCTTTGGCCGGGTCTGCCGGCGAGCTGTCGTTCGCGTAGGCTAGGCGCATGACTGATGAGCCGATCGCCCTCGACGCGCGCATCGTCGAGCTGACGCCCCAGCCGACCGTGGCGGTGCGAATCCAGCAGCCGATGAGCGAGCTTGACCTCTCGGCGCTGTTCGACATCCACCTCCCGAACATCGCCGACCACGTTGCCAACTCCGGCGGGACGCCGGCCGGGGCGCCTTTCGGGCGCTACCACATGTTCGGCCCGGAAGAGGTCGACGTCGAGATTGGAATTCCGGTCGCGGCGCCGATCGGCAATCTGCGGCCGCTCGGCGAGGCCGAGCCGGGCGAGCTTGGCGCGTCGGAGCTGCCGGGCGGGAGGGCCGCAATCACGGTCCACCGCGGCTCATATGACGGCCTGGGCGGCACCTACGATCGGCTCCATGACTGGCTGCACGCCAATGGCCACGACGAGGGATCCGGGCCTTGGGAGTCCTACGTCGACGACCCATCCGAGGTCGAGGACGTCGACCAGCTGCGCACCGAGGTGGTCTGGCCGATCGGCTGATCAGCCCCCGGTCTCTTCGCGCATGTAGTACTCGGTGAAGTCGCCGCACCGCCCATCATCCGCGAATCGGAGCAGGAACACGTTGTGGAACGTGCGCTCCGGACCCTTGTCCGACGCGAAGTAGCGACTGAACCCGGTGGCCACTGCCCGATCGTCGTCGACCGCGAATGGCGTGTAGCTGGCCTCCCAGCTGTTGGGCGGATCGTCGTCTTCGAGCCACGCCTGGACGATTGCCTCCCGTCCGCGGTTGGCGTGGTCGTCGCCACCGTACGGGTGGTAGCGATACACCGCGTCGTCGGTGAAGAGCGCCTCTATCTGGCCGCGGTCGTGGGTCCGCCAGGCCTCGACATAGCGATTCAACCAGTCCTGCACGTCGGTGTGATTCATGACCCCATGCTACGCCCGCAGGCTCATTCGGCGGCCGATTCGAGCAGCGCCTCGGCGATGGCCTGAGCCGCGGCGAAACTGACGGCCTGGTCCACATCGCTGTAGATCGTGACGCCGACGTCGAACCCTTCGGACCACGCCGTGAAGCGGGCGCCGGGGCCACCGAGTGCGGTACCGGCAGCGCGATACGCCTCATCGCCGACGCCTTCGACCGGCTCGTCATTGAGACCAACCGTCTCGATCGCCTCGAGCCAGTCGTCGTGCGTCTGCTCGGACAGCTCCACGTCCAGGATGTGCTCCGCGTCGCCGGTAAAGCGGCAGGTCAGCCCGCCGGTGAGGAACGACTCATCGTCGACACCGCCGTCGGTCTGCATGCCGAGCGCCAGGTCCACCTGGTCGATTGGGACCCTCGCACACAGGCCGGCCGCCTCCGCGGCACTGCCCTCGGTGAACGCTGAGGCAGCCGCGCTGGTCGATGCGGCGCTCTGGGTCGTTGACGGCGCGCCCGCTCCACAGGCGGCCAGGATGAAGCCGATTGCCAGCAAGGCGGAACCGGCGGTAGTGCGGCGTGTAAGTTGTGGCATCGGATCCTCCTCCGCGCGCTCGGCGGGACCGCCCGTCGGCCCGTCGCTGGCTCGCGATCGGGTGAGCCTATGGGCAGCGTCCGTTGCGCTCCACGGTCGAGTGACCCGAGTCCCTCTACGTCATTCGTCACGCCAGGCGTGGAAAGCCTCGAGCCGATGCGCCTCGTCGTCGAGCACAGAGCGCTCCGTGCGCGTCAGCGTCCGGAATGGCTCCAGGCTGACCCGATCCCTGTCGTAGCGCCACGACCCCGCCACCTGGCCGTCCAGCAGGAAGGTGTTCACCGAGTGCGGCGTCTTGGTGTTGAAGACGCGCGCGCGAAACTCCTCCGGCAGGATCTGCGTGCGGCGGGCGTGGACCAGCAGGGTGGCATCCCAGACCGGCAGGAAGCGTGGCGGCGCCGGAGTATCCGGGTCTGGAAGCGGCGCATCCGGCAGGTCGACGAGCTCGCGACCCGCTTCGTCGCGGAAGCGACGAGGCGCCAGTTCGCCCACAGCCGCCCGGACGGTCGCGATCGGCAGGCCGGCGAAGTCTCCGATCTCGGGGACCTTGGCAGGCCCGAAGCCGCCGAGGTAGCGCCGCACCAGGTGCACGGAGGCGTCCGTCTCGCTCGGCGGCGGATCCGGTTGGGGCAGCCACTCTTCAGCCAGGCCGTACAGGTCTGCCCGACGCCGATCCCAGGTGCCTGACGGCGGCACGCGCACCACGTCCGCCAGCAGGTAGATGCTGGTGTAGGTGATCAGGAAGCCACGCGCCCGGAGTCGCTCGACGAGGTCCTTCTGTCGGGCAGGACCCTCGCCCAGCTCCTCGAGGATGGCGGCCGAGAGGGCGTCGACGTCGATCCCCGCCATCTGGCTGCGGGCGACCCGCAGCCACCACTCCCGGCGCGGCCCGCGGACCGCGATCTCGATCGGCCAGTAATCAGCGGCAGAGACCATGTGGATCGTCGCGCGCATGAGTGTGGCCTGGATGACCCGGCGTTCCTCGAGGGCGGCCGTAAGCATGGGTCGCTGGAATCCGATCATGCGTGTCCAGAGGCCGATATAGCCGGCCGGTGCGTACTGCGTCTGCAGCCCGCCCACGTCCTCGATCACCCGCTCCAGCGGACGCGCCGTGCGGTCGAGCAGGTGCTGCCGCGCGAGGAGGGCTCGGTTCAGCTGACGCTGGCTGAGGACGTTCTCGCTCAACCTGGCGGCGCGAGCTCGAGGACCGATCGCGCGATCGCGGTCCGGGCGGTGCCGACCGGAAATGGCGCGCGCTCGATGGCTTCCTCCTGGTCAAGCTCCCCGCTGGCAACCTGGCGACCCAGGTCCGCCATCGCCCGCAGGTCGGCGGCCTGGGCAATCGCGAAGGCCCGATCGCCCACGCTGCCGTGCCCCGGAACCACCGCACCGGCGATGAGTGGCACAAGACGCTCGGTGACCGCTACCGCCCACGCGCCCGGGAAGGCGTCGCCATAGCCAGGCGCCGCCTCGTTCTCGAGCAGGTCGCCGGCGAACACGACTGCGGCATCAGCCACGTCGATCACGATGTCGTTGTCGGTGTGCCCGTTCCCGAGGAACGTGAGCTCCAGCTGTCGGTCGCCGAGGTCGAGCGTCGCGGAGTCGTCGAAGAGCCGATCGGGCGGGGTGAGCTCCACCTCGGCGAGCTCGTCGGCGTACTCGGGAGCCTGGGTCGCGACCCGCGACCGCATCGCATCACCGTCGGCCCGGACGCGCTCCGCACAGCGACGGTGGCCCCAGATCGGGGCGGGCACGAAGCGTCCGTTGCCGAAGGTATGGTCCCAGTGGTGATGGGTGTTGATCACGGCCGCGACCGGCAGCCGGCTCAGCTCCCGGAGCTCCGCGCGCAGCTCGTCGGCGAGGCGGTAGGAGGCGCGCGTGTCGATGACCACAATCCCCTCGCCGGCCAGGACGACGCCGACGTTCTGGTCGAATGGCTCGCTGCCCCAGGTGTCGAAGCGGCGCACGAAGACCCGGTCGCCGACCTCGCTCCAGCCGCGCTGCGTCTGCCCTACTCCCGCGCCGCCAGCTGCCAGGACTTGCCCTCGGTCGCGATGGCCGGCGCGATGACCATCTCCACGTGGTGCATCTCCTCGATCGTGCGCGCCCCGAGCGCCGCCATCGATTGGCGCAGGGCGCCGACGAGGTTCTGTGTGCCATGGGTAGTCGCGGCCGGACCGAAGAGGATCTGCTCCAGCGGAAGCCGCTCGCCGATCTTGATCCGCGTGCCACGGGGCAGCGTCGGCGACGGCGCCGCCATCCCCCAGTTGAAGCCGCGGCCGGGCGCCTCGAGCGCGCCGGCGAACGGTGACCCGAGCATGACGGTATCGGCTCCGGACGCAATCGCCTTGGCGATATCCCCGCCTGTCTTCATGCCACCGTCAGTGACGATCGGCACGTAGCGGCCGACCTCCTCCAGATAACGGTCCCTGGCGGCGGCCACTTCGAGGGTCGCGCTCACCTGCGGCACACCGATGCCCAGCACCTCGCGAGTCGTGCAGGCGGCCCCCGGCCCCACCCCGACCAGGATTGCCGCGGCTCCCTGGTGCATGAGCTGGTAGGCGGCCTCGCCGCTTACCGTGTTGCCGACCAGGACAGGCAGATGGAGCGCGCCGGTCAGGTCGCTCAGCGACAGCACGCGGCCGGATGTCGAGATGTGCCGCGCGCTGCTGACCTGGGACTGGACCAGGAACAGGTCGGCGCCGGCGGCGGCGGCCACCTCCGCGTGATCCCAGGCCGATGCGGGCGTGGTCGCCACGGCGGCAACCCCGCCCTGCGACTTCACGCGCGCGATGAGCGCGGTGATCAGATCTGTGCGCACCGGAGCGGCGTAGGCCTCGGCCAGCACGTGCGCCGCGGCCTGGCCCGTCTCGGCAGCTGCGACCCGCTCGATGATCGGGCTGGCGTCGTCGTACCTGGTGTAGAGGCCCTCCAGGTTGATGAAGGCGACGCCGCCGTGACCGCTCATCCGGACGGCGAAGTCCGCGTCCGAGACCGCATCCATCGCCGCCGCCATGAACGGGATCTCGAGGCGCCGGCCACCGATCTCGACGGTCAGCTCCACCTCGGCCGGATCCACGGTCAGCGCGCCCGGTACGAGCGCCACCTCATCGAAGCCGTAAGCGCGACGCAGCCGATCGGTCGCGGAACCGAACGTGGTCTCGGCCAATGGCTGCTCGATCATCGGGTCTCAGGTCCGGGTACGAAAACGCCCGCGGGCGGCGGTGACCGGCGCGGGCCTTGGTGGTCGCTGGATGGAGTCACTGCGCGAATCGGGTGCACCGACTGCACCGCTGCGGGTTTCATCCCGAGTATAGCCGGGACGGTCGAGCCCGCGACCAGCTACGGCGTCTGCCAGTCCACGTGCTCGAGCATGTCGCGCAGGGCACTATCGGCCGTCTCCGGAGCGTCGCGACTGCAGACGACGATCGCGTCCAGGCGCTGCGGTGTGACGGCCACGAAATAGGTCTCTTCGTCGGTCGGCTCCATCTCCTCACAGACCGCCGAGCCCTGGACGAGCGAGGCCTCGCGTCCGCCGACCAGGATCGGCTGACCGGGTGGCGGAACACAGGAGCTGCCCGCGCAGAACGCAGCCAGCCAGGTGACGAGCATCGAGCCCTCCGCGAGCTCCTGAGGCTCGCGGCAGTGGCGCTCGGCGCCAGCCCCGTTGCATTCCAGGTTGAGGGGGAGGTTGGACAGGTAGGCCACGGTCTGCAGCTGCCCCTCGACGTTGTTCACGGGCTCCGCCGACCAACCATCCGGCAGTGTCAGCTGAAAGGCCGCGTGTTCGACGCTGAGCAGGTCAGGTGCAGATCCGGCCGGCCCTCCGCAGCCGACGAGCACTGCGGCGACCAGGGCGGACGCCAACCACGGTGATCGCCGCGCAATGAGGTTGGGGATCAAAGCTGAATCTCGATGCCCGGCAGCGCGTCGCGCAGTGCGCCCGGCGTCAGGCAATACATCTGCAGATCATCGCGATGCGAGCGACCGACCGCCAGGTCACTTTCGGCCCATGACGGCTGGGACCCGGACCATCAACTCCTGACGATCATTTGAGCTCGCTCCGGGCCCACGCTCACGTGGCTGATCGGCACGCCGGCAAGAGCCTCGAGCCGCTCGACGTAGATGCGTGCGGCCTCCGGCAGCTCATCCCAGCTCCGGCAGCCGGTCGTATCGGTCCTCCAGCCGGGAAGGTCCTCGTAGATCGGCTCGAGCCGCGCATAGACCGATGCCGACGCCGGGACGGTGCTCCACTCGCGCCCGTCGGCCGGGTCCCGATAGGCGGTGGCAATACGGATCCGTTCGAAGCCGTCGAGCACGTCCAGCTTGGTGAGCGCGATTGTGCTGTAGCCGGCCAGCCGGACGCTGAAGCGGACGGCGACCGCGTCGTACCAGCCGCACCGCCGCGGACGGCCGGTCGAGGTACCGAACTCGACCCCCCGCTCGCGCAGCGCCTCGCCATCTTCGTCCTCGAGCTCGGTGGGCAGTGGGCCGGCTCCGACGGCGGTCGTGTAGGCCTTGGCCACGCCCAGCACCTGGTCGATCGCCACGGCCGGCAGCCCGGCGCCGAGGCTCGCCCCGCCGGGGATCGGACTTGAGCTGGTGACGTAGGGATAGACGCCCCAGTCGATGTCGCGCATCGTGCCGAGCTGGCCCTCCAGCAGGATGTGGGCGTCGCGGGCCAGCGCCTCGTCCACCATTGCCTGGCCATCCACGACGTGCGGACGCAGCCGCTCGGCGGCCGCTTCGTAGTCACGCGCGACGCGCTCCTCGTCCAGCGCCGCGGCGATCACCTCGCGCATCTCGTCCTGCGGGCCGCCCGCGCCGAAGTAGCCCTCCACGATCCGACGTGCGCGCTGCATCGCCGCGGTAAGCCTGGTGCGGAAGCTGTCCGCTTCCATGAGCTCGACGACACGGATGCCGCGCCGCGCGATCTTGTCCACGTAGGCCGGCCCGATGCCGCGGCTCGTGGTCCCCAGCTTCGCCTTGCCTCGCTCACGCTCCTCGAGCTGGTCGATCAGGACGTGGTAGGGCATCACCAGGTGGGCGCGGTCGGCGATGAACAGGTTCGCGCAGTCGAAGCCGGCCCCACTGAGCCCGTCCAGCTCCGTCACCAGCGCCGGGGGGTTGATGACCACGCCGTTGCCGAGGAGGTTTCGCGTGGTCGGGTAGAAGATGCCTGAAGGGATCAGGTGCAGCTTGAAGTGCCCGTGGGGGTTGACCACGGTATGGCCGGCGTTATTGCCGCCGCCATAGCGCACGACCAGGTCCGCGTCGCGCGCCAGGTAGTCGACGACCCGCCCCTTCCCTTCGTCGCCCCACTGGGCGCCGACCACGGCTGTCACGGACATGGGCGCACTGGTGAACCTCACGACTGGCTGGGGAGGCGATCATGGTAGCGCCCGTCGCGACGATACTTGCCTGGCTGGCGAGACGCGCGGAACATGCTCAGGTGGCAGCCCGTTCTCCAGCGCCCCGCTCGGCGCGCTCGACGACCATCCGCGCAGCAGGGCTTGTGGCCGTTGCCATCATCCCCGCCATTGCCCTGTGGATCGCGACCAGACAGCCGCCGGATTCCGATCCTTCGATCGCACCCAGCCCGACGCGCATCGACGAGAGCGCGCCCTTCACGGAGGGTGTGCAGGCCGAGATCGTCGGAGGCACGTTGCCGCTCGCCGCCACCGCCGGAGGGGAGCCATTCCTCGATGTCGAGGAGGGGCGCGGTGTCACGTTCATCGCCTCACGTGAGGTCGACGGCAGTCGGTGGTACCTCGTGCAATACCTCGACGCATTGGGCTATCTCTTCGGGTGGCTGCCTGAGCGCAGTGAAGCGATGTCCAGGCTCGTCCGGCTCGCGCCTGCTGAATGCCGCGAGCCGACCATGGGATGGGTCGGCAGCCTCGAGCCTGCCGACCGGCTGCGCTGCTTCGGGGACCAGAAGCTCACCATCGAGGGCTACGTCATCGAGTGGGGCGGGTCAGACCCGGCCACCTATCTGGGGACACCCGAGTGGCTGGCCAATGAAGGTGAGTTTGCCCTGACACTCGCAATTGGCCCCGCGGTCGACGGGCCGGTTGTTCCCTTCCACCTCACGTCAGAGCTCTTGATTCCGCCTCTGACGCCCCGCGATGGCCCGATTCCCGCAGAGCGAGTGGTCCTCGAAGGGCATTTCGACGACCCTCGCGCTGTCGACTGCCGGCACGAGGCGGCACGGCTTGATGCGCCGCCAATGGATTCGACACTCAGCGAACTCTGGTGCCGCCAGCAGTTCGTGGTCGAGTCATGGCATCTCGTCACGGATTAGCGTCGCGGCCGGAAACGAACGAGCGCCGCGTCGGCGGCGCTCGCATCGGTCATGCGTGGTCGGTCGCGTTGCAGGGGCTAAGCCCGGGTGGCGCGCACCTTGTCGAAGCAGCTGGAGCAGTAGACCGGTCGGTCATTCCGAGGCAGGAACGGGACGAGCGCCTGGCCTCCACACTCGGCACAGACCGCCGCATGCATCTCGCGCTGGCCACCCCCTCCGCCATTGCCGATGCCGAGCGCGCGGTTCTGCTTGGCCGTGGCGCGACAGCTCGGACACCGCTGGGGCTCGTTGACGAGTCCCTTCTCGGCATAGAACTGCTGCTCACCGGCTGAAAAGACGAAGTCCATCCCGCAGTCTCGGCAGCGGATGGTCTTGTCGGCGTACACCCTACCCATGCCTCCTGTTCGCACGCCCGGACCTGGGCCTTGGACGGTTTGCTTGTTCCCCTGCCTGGGCGATTTGCGTGCGACAGGTTGCCGGGGTCGAGCAGTGGGCCGGACGTTTCGCGGGCGACGATACACGCGGGTACAACGAGTGTAAAGACGTTTGGCTGACACTCGACCGACTGCTTGTCCGGTAGGCGTCAGTAGGCCTGCACCTCGACTTCCTTGGTCATGGTGTAGAAGCGCGTATTCGACTTGCGGAACTGCAGCGGGACTTCGCCGATCGGCCCGTTGCGATGCTTGGCCACCTTGGCCTTCACCAGCTCCACTTCCGCCTCTGAGTTCTGGTCACCCTCGCGGTACAGGAAGATCACCACGTCCGCGTCCTGCTCGATGCTGCCCGATTCCCGCAGGTCGGAGAGGCGGGGCTCCTGGGTACCTCGTTGCTCCACTCCACGGGAGAGCTGCGACAGCGCGATGACCGGCACCTTGAGCTCGCGCGCCAGCTGCTTCAGGCCACGGCTGATCTCGCTCACCTCCTGGACGCGGTTCGCCTCCTTCTGGTTCAGCGACCCCTGCATCAGCTGCAGGTAGTCGACGATGATCAGGTCAAGGCCGCGCTGCTCCGCCTCCAGCCGCCGCGCCTTGGTCCGCAGCTCCATCACCGTCAGGATCGGTGAGTCGTCGATCCACATCGGCGCGGCATGCATGTCGTTCATGACCTGGGCGATCTTCGACCAGTCCGTCTCGTCCACGAAACCGGTCTGCAGCGGCCGTGGGTTGATGCCGCTCTCCGCCGAAAGGAGGCGGAGCGCCAGCTGCTCCTTGCTCATCTCGAGTGAGAAGACGCCCACCTTCTTCGCCTCGCGGACGGCGGCATGCTGCGCGATGTTCAGGGCGAGGCTCGTCTTTCCGACGCTGGGCCGGGCGGCGAGGATGATCAGGTCGGAGGGCTGGAAGCCGCCGAGCAGCGTGTCGAGCTGCGAGAGCCCGGACGGGATCCCCAGGATCTGGCCGCGATGTTCGTGCAGGTACTCGAGCCGGTCGTAGGCCTGGCCGAGCAGCGTGGCCAGCGACTCGAAGCCGCCGGCGGTGCGGTGCTGGCTGATCTCGAACAGGATCCCCTCGGCCCGGTCGATGGCGACCTCGGCGTCGTTCGCCTCCTCGTAGCCGACCGCCGCGATCCTGCCTGCGGCACCGATGAGGTTGCGGAGGACCGACTTGCGCTCGACGATCCGGCCGTAGTGCTCGACGTGCACCGCTGTCGGCACCGCGTTCATCAGAGTTGCCAGGTAGGCGGGCCCGCCGATCTGGTCCAGCCGATCCCGGCGGGCGAGGTCGTCCCCCAGCGTGACGAGGTCGATCGGCTCACGCTGCCCGTGCAGGGCCAGCATCGACTCGTAGATGTCGGCGTGCTGCTGGCGGTAGAAGTCCGCCGGGCGCAGGAAGTCGGCGACCTTCAGGACGGCGTCGGGATCGATCAGGATCGAGCCGAGCACGCTCTGCTCAGCCTCGACGGCCTGGGGTGCCAGCTTGTCCATGCTCATCGGATCGGTCCAGACGCAGCGCGGGGAGTTGGGGTCGGATGACCGGCGTCAACCATAGGCTTCGCCACCCTGCCGGCCGACCAGTTGTCCCCCGGCCGGACCCGACTTGCCAACAACATCGAAACGCCGTCGGGGATAACCGGCCCAAAGCTGTGGATTCATCGGCCGGCGGAGGGAGCGCACCACGACACCAGTGGACTCCCGGGTTGCGACAGCTAGCCTGTCGCGGCTATCGGCCCCACCCGTCCGGCGGCTCGCGGCGACCGTCGACCTGGTTCCACGTGTCGCGCTGCTCGACCACCAGTCCTTCGGCGTCGAAGCGAAGGACCGATGTCCCCGCCAGCGTCGTCTCGATGCCGTTCTCGATCAGCGCGGCCCACCACTCGATCGAGGCGCGGTCTCCGTCCACGACCGGCTCACCGACCCAGACCTGGGGACCTTCTTCCTCGGCGAACGCCTGGCTCACGTACTCCCGCACGCCGGCCCGCCGGAGGTATGGCGTCCGAAATGGCTGCGTCGAGAAGACGACGTCGTCGTGGTAGAGCGCCACGATCGCCTCGG
>DASSCW010000269.1:0-2545 GCA_035697465.1 Candidatus Limnocylindria bacterium
TTTGAAGGCAATTAACGATTTCATAGAGTATATTCACGTTAGCGTTTCACACAAATTGAAGATTAGCGGTCCGGGATAGGATGACACGGCTGGGCCGAAAGAGAGCATTGCTAGTGCACTGACGCAATCACAGGATTCACAGCGGCCAGCGGATGTGCGATGCTGGGTGCATGGCTCAGATCGTCTGTCCGTTGGTCTCGGCCGAGGATCGCGCTCGTCTGGAGGCGATTGTCGCCGATCGCAACCGCGCCCAAAAACACGTGGCGCGGGCTCGGATCATCCTGCATTCGGCCGACCGGCTGAACGTCGCGGAGGTCGCCAAGCGCGTCGGGGTCGGCCGGCCGGCGGTGTGGCGCTGGCAGCGGCGGTTCGCCCTGGCCGGAGTCGACAGCCTCTTGTGCGACGCCACCCGCAAGCCCGGCAAGCCTCGGCTGGACGATGCCATCGTGCGTCGCGTGGTGGCGCTGACCTGCACCGAGCCGCCGGGCGAGGTAACCCATTGGACCGGCCGGGCCATGGCGAAGATGGTCGCGATCTCCTTGCGCTCGGTACAGCGGATCTGGGCCGGGCACGATCTGCAGCCGCACCGCATCCGCACCTTCAAGCGTTCGAGCGATCCCGACTTCGCCGCCAAGCTCGAGGCGATCGTCGGGCTGTACCTCGAGCCGCCGGCGCACAGCTTGGTGCTGTCGCTCGATGAGAAGAGCCAGATCCAGGCGCTCGACCGCACCCAGCCGGGCCTGCCGCTCAAGCCGGGCAAGGCCGGCACGATGACCCACGACTACAAGCGCCACGGCACGACCACGCTGTTCGCCGCCCTCAACGTGCTCGACGGCACGGTCGTCGGCCGCTGCATGGCGCGCCATCGCCACCACGAGTTCCTGCGCTTCCTGAACGCGATCGAACGGGCGGTGCCGGCGGGCAAGGTGATCCACGTGATCCTCGACAACTACGCCGCCCACAAGCACCCCAAGGTCCTGGCCTGGCTCGCCCGGCACCCGCGCTGGACCTTCCACTTCACCCCGACCTCCGGCTCCTGGCTCAATGCGGTCGAGACATTCTTCTCGGCGCTCACCCGCCGGCGGCTCAAGCGCGGCGCGTTCCGCTCGATCGTCGAGCTGCAGGCGGCGATCAACCGCTACCTCGCCGAGCACAACCGCGCCCCCCAGCCCTTCGTCTGGACCAAACGCGCCGAACAGATCCTTGCCAAGCTGAATCACCTGAATGCGCCTGTGCACTAGTTGTGGCTGCTATCGAGGTTGTTCATCCGAGGCTTGGGGTTAAAGCTGGGGTTGCAAGACCTGAACAGCTGGCCCTGGAGCCTCGGATGAACGTTCACAAGAATGCGCGCATGACGGTCCATGGTCGACTCCTTCTGATCCGGCGGGTGCGCGCGCAGGGCTGGCGGGTCGAGGTTGCCGCGCTGGCCGCGGGGGTGTCCGTGCGCAGCGCCTACAAGTGGCTGGCGCGGCATCGGGCGGGCGGCGAGCGCGCCCTCCACGATCGCAGCTCGGCGCCCGCCCGATCGCCCCGTCGGCTGCCGGCCGATCTTGTGGTCGAGATCGAGCGCTTGCGCCGGCAGCGCCTGACCGGCCCGCAGATCGCGCGCCGCCTCTGCCGGCCTCGTTCGACCGTCGGCCTGGCGCTGCGCCGCCTCGGCCTCGGCCGCCTCACTGCCCTCACGCCCAGGCCACCCGTGGTCCGTTATCAGCGCGCCAGCCCCGGCGAGCTGCTCCACATCGACACCAAGAAGCTCGGCCGGATCGACGGCATCGGCCACCGCATCACCGGCGATCGCACCGGACCCCGCCGGCGCAGCGGCTGGGAGATCCTCCACGTCGCCATCGACGATGCCGCCCGGCTCGCCTACAGCGAGATCCTGCCCGACGAGCGCACGGCCAGCGCCATCGCCTTCCTCGACCGGGCGCTCGGCTGGTTCGGCCGCCACGGCGTCGCCGTCGAGCGCGTCATGACCGACAATGGCTCGGCCTATCGTTCGCACGCCTTCCGCCGCGCCTGCGCCGGCGCCGGCCTCAGGCACCTGCGCACCCGGCCCTACACGCCGCGCACCAACGGCAAGGCCGAACGCTTCATCCAAACCGCCTTGCGCGAATGGGCCTACGCCAGACCCTACGCCAGCTCGAGCGAGCGCTGCCAGGCCATCGCCCCCTGGCTGCACCACTACAACCACCACCGCCCCCACGCCGGCATCAACGCTGCCACCCCAGTCGCTCGGCTGAACAACCTCCTTGGAAACGACCCCTAGTGGTGCAAACTTTACGCTTGAGTCCGGTGGCCTAGGCTTCCACGCTTCGCAAGCCCAACGGCTTCAGCAAGGTGAGGTACTGGTGCCCGCGCGGATACCCTTCGACCGCGCCGACGATGGCGAAGCCGAGCTTGCGATAGAAGGCCGGACCCTGAAAATCGTGGGTTTCCACTACCATTTGCTCACACCCGCGCGCCATCGCCTCCTGCTCGACGGCGCGCATGAGCCTAGTGCCGTGGCCCTGTCCGCGCATGTCAGCCGGGACGAAGAGATAGCGGA
>DASSCW010000270.1:0-6329 GCA_035697465.1 Candidatus Limnocylindria bacterium
CCATCGGGCGTCTTCGAGATGGTCAGCGTCGGGAGCAGTGGCTCGATCGCATTGCTCATGATCTGGTTGTCGCGCTGGCCGATGGATTCGCCATCAACCGCGTCCACGATCATGTGGTACGGGCCACCCGAGATCGAGGCAGCGCCCAGGTTTTCGCCCCAGCCGCGCGGGCCGAAGCCGGACGCCAGATGACCGCCCCACAGGAGCTGCATCTGGCCGCTGGCGCCGACGGTGAAGCTGACGGTCAGGATTCCATAGTCGGATCCATCCTCGCTCGGGTCGACCGCGTGGGTGATGGCGGAGACGCTGTTGATGGTGCCGCCGTACATCGTGAACTGGCGGTCGGCCTGTGGCAGCTCGTGCGCCGAGGTCGGCTGCGGGCCGCCAGGGCTCACCGAGTTCGGGTCGCTCGGGATCGGGAAGGTATCCGCGGCTCCGCCGATGCAGTCGACGCCGCTCGGCAGCTCCTGGCAGCGGTCCGCGTTGATGTAGGTGTAGTTGTAGGTTGCCAGGTAGTCGTATGCGTGCCGTTGCCCGCTCGAGTCCTTGCGGGTCATGTAACGGATCGTGACGGTGTGGTCGCCAGCCTCGCCGAAGTCCATCTGGAGGCGCTGCGGGACGACCTCGTCCTCCGCGTAGTCGTTGTGCGTGTCATTGAGGATGCCGTTCGTCCAGGCGGCCGGCGTCTCCTCGGCACAGTCGAGGCCCACGCCGTTGCCGATCTGACATTGGGCATAGTCGTTGATCCCGTCATTGGCACCGCGAACGAGCGCCTGCTGGGCGATCGGAGCGAGTGGACCAGCGACGAGGTTCAGGACGAACGCCAGGAACACAGGGACAGTGCGGAATGTGCGTGCTCGGTGTGTCATGTATCGGATGCCCCCTTGGCACCTGGGTCGATCGTCTGCCTCCGACCGGGTTGTGGATGAGCCGATGGCTTCGCTCGAGGCCGGGACCCGTCGCGAGCGGACGGGTCAGAATCGGGGGACGGTAGGGCAGCTACGCCGGTCCGATCCGCAGGCCCTTCTTCAGTTGATCGGCCGCTCAGTTTCCTGACCGGGCGCCGAGTATCGCAGGGCCATCGGTACTTTGGTACCCCTCTATTTGACCGCGGGTAACACCTCTGGTGATGTTGTGTGGGGTCGGGAGACCGCAACGTGTTGACGCGGAACAACGACCGTCCTGGTACCGGCTGTGGTACCAGTCCTGCCCATCGATCGGTACCTGCGGACAAAGAGACGAGCCCCCGGTCCGGAAACCAGGGGCTCGTTCAACGCGGTGCCTCAACGGGAACTCCCAGGCATAGCGAAAGGCCCCCGGTTTCCCGGAGGCCTTTTCGCTGGAGACCGGCCGGAGCCGGTGGTCCCTTATGCGCGGCTGCGCGCGGTCTTGATGTTCGCCCAGGCGAGCGTGCCGAGTGCGGCAAGCAGGATCAGTGCGAACGCGATGGTCGGGACGGGGCTCGGACCGCCCTGCACGCCCATGGCGGTGTCAGGCTGGCTCGGGGCCGGCGTTCCGGTTCCACCCTGGACCGAACCTTCAGGGGTCGGTGTGGGGGTGCTCACCTGCTGCGACTGCTCAGGCGTCGGGCTCGGGGTGGGCGTCGGGGTCTCCTCGGTCTCGCCCGTGTGGCACACGTGGCTCAGCACGAGGTTAGCGGTGCCCGGGTCTCCCTCGACCTCCGCGTAGGCATTCTCCAGGATGTCGTCGTCAGGCGTGTTCAGGTAGAAATGCTGCACGCCCGGGGTGATGGGACCTGCGTCGGTCTCGAGCACGCCGGCGTCCGTGAAGGTCGCCACGAGGTGGGCGGTGTCGTCACCGTCGTACTGATTCAGGATGAAGTGCCAGACGACTCCAGTCTCGAAGTCACCGCAGTCCTCATCCTCCTTGAAGGTCGTGCTGTCGCTGCCCTGCTGGCTCTCCTGCAGCCACACCTGAGAGGTGACGGCCGAGACTGCCAGTGGCGCCGCCAGCGCGGCCATCGAAAGCGCCAGCGTGGCGATGATCGCCGCGAAGGCGAGAGGGCGAAGGGTCGATCCCCCGGGCCCAGTGTGGGTTCTCACGATTCCGGTCTCCTTTGGGTTCCAGCTCCCCTGTTGACTCGGCGCGGGTAGCCTGCGCCTACCCAGTCCTCGACTGGGAGCCGGAGAATACCTGCGGGGTACCGGCCTGACTAGTACCAATGGACTCGCCGAATGTCGGTCAAATGACGTACGGTGGGGTCCGATGTCCTAGTGAGACCGCCGTTCCGTTGCACCCGCGCAACAACAGGCAGGACCGGACTAGTACCGAAGGCGGTCGCCGTGCTCAGCCGGTTCGGCCGCGCGCCTCGAGCAGGACGACCTGCGTCTCCTCCGGCAGCGACGAGAGATGGACCACCGCCTTCGGCTGGCGTGGCGGCTCACCCATACCCATCTCGTGGACGAACTTCTCGGGTCCCATGAGGTCCTTCGAGGCGCCGTCGGTGGCGTAATGCATCGGGATCACCAGCTTTGGACTGACCTGCGACACGACCTCCGCCGCTTCGGCTGGTGAGATGGTGAACTGACCGCCGGCCGGCACGAGCAGGACGTCGATCGGTCCGAGCTCCGCCAGCTGCTCCTCGGTCAGCAGGTGGCCGAGGTCCCCGAGGTGGGCGATGTGGACGCCATCGATCTCGTATGCGAAGACGATGTTTTCGCCGCGCTGCGCACCCCGCTCACCGTCGTGGAAGGTGCGGACGCCCGTGACCAGCACGCCGTGGTACTCGTACTCGCCGGGGCGCGTCAGCGTCAGCCCGGCGGTGATGGACCGCGTGTAGGCGTGGTCCGGGTGGGCGTGCGACATGGTCAGCAGGTCGACGTCGTGCTTGCCCGCCACGAAGCCGGTGCTCGGCGGGCACGGATCGACGATGACGGTCGACTCGCGGCCCTTGAGTCTGAAGCAGGCGCGGCCGTACCAGGTGATCTCCATCGGTCGGGAGAGTTTACGGCAGACAGCACGAGAGCCGGTGCCCGCCCAATGACACCGGCTCTCGAAGGAGGGAGGGTGGAGGTAGAAACCCGACTGGATCTCCAACTCGCACGGTGAAAGGTATCGGCCCGATGTGAATCCCAAACATCGGCCCGGCTTAAGAAACCTGAACCTTCACCGCCTCGCCCAAGCCCGATGCCACAATTGCCCGGATGACCACGACGTCCCTACGCATCAGCGCGGCCGCGACTCTCTTGCTGGCCCTGGCGATCGTCGCCGTCCTCTGGCTGCGCGCGCTGGGCGTGCCGCTGGCGGTTGGCCCGCTGGCCAGCCAGACGCCGATGGCCGCGACCCCCACGCCCGCCGAACCGACGCCGTCTGGTTCGGAGCTGCCGCTCGACGTGTTCGCGCGCATCGAGGAGCAGGTCTCGGACCTGCGCGACCTGCCGCGGGCCGACATCGGGCCGCCGGACCTCATCAGCCGGGAAGAGCTGGCGGTTGAGCTTCAGGCGCTCTTCGACGAGACATGGACCGACGCACAGCTGGCCGACGACAACCTCACGCTCCGGGCGATGGGCCTCCTGACCGCGGAGCAGGACATCCGCGAGCTGACGGAGTTCCTGTACGCGGGACAAGTGCTTGGCTTCTACGACTTCGAGGAGCTTCGCATGGTGGTGGTCACCGACGCCGGCCTCACCCCCGAGGCCAAGATCACGTACGCGCACGAGTTCACGCACGCCATGCAGGACGCCGCGTTCGACATCGGTCAGGGGCGCGAGGATCAGGCAGAGGACGACGACGGCGCGCTGGCGCGGCTGGCTTTGGAGGAGGGCGACGCGACACTGGCGATGTTCCAGTGGGGCTTCCAGAACCTGGCGCCCGACGAGCTGGCGGGGATCGGCGCCACGCCGCTTCCGGACACCACCGGCGTACCACAATGGATGATCAGGCAGCTCGAGTTCCCGTACCTGGCGGGCCTGACGCTGGTCAGTGAACTGTGGGCCTCAGGCGGCTGGGACGCCGTGAATGCCGCCTACGACGACCCTCCCGCGTCCACCGAGCAGGTGCTGCACCCGGAGAAATACCTCAACGCGGAGGCGCCGATGGCGGTGCCGGACCCCGACCTGGCCGAGCAGATGGGCGACGGATGGCGGGACGTCGAGTCGAGCACCGTGGGCGAGGCAATGCTCCGCATCTGGCTGGAGGAGTTCGGCGTGGAGACAGATGACGCGACGATCGCGGCTGCCGGCTGGGGCGGCGATCGGCTGAGCGTGGCCAGCGGGCCGGACGGCGAGTGGGCGCTCGCCTGGCGGATCGCCTTCGACGCGCCGGGCCAGGCCACCGAGTTCGACGACGCCTACGGGACGATCACCGCTGAGCTGCCGTTCGCGACGGCCAGTCGGTCCCCGGCGGCCGGGGAGCGCCTGGTGCTCCATGCGTCGTCGGCATCGGTGCTGGATCGTCTCGAGGCTGCGCTCGGCGCCTGACGCGTCCCTACATCGACTCCGGCGCCGAGATGCCCAGGAGCGCGAAGCCGTTGGCGAGCACCTGGCGGACGGCATCGGTGAGGGCCAGCCGCGCGCGCGAGAGCGGGATCTCGGTCGAGTCATCGGGCAGGACGCGGCAGTCGCGGTAGAACTGGCTGAAGAGCTGGGCGACCTCCAGCAGGTATCGGGTCAGATCGTGCGTCTCGCGACGTTCGGCGGCGCCGGCCACGACATCGGGCAGATCAAGCAGGTGGCGGATCAGGGTCTGCTCGGCCCGATGGTGGAGCAGGGTGCCCGCCTCGCTGGCGTCCGGCGAGACGTCCGCCTGGGCAGCGTTGCGCAGGATCGAGGAGGCTCGGGCGTGGGCGTACTGGACGTAGTAGACCGGGTTCTCGGCGCTCTGGCGCTTCGCCAGCTCGATGTCGAAGTCGATGCCGGTTGCCGGCGCCCGGGAACCGAAGAACCAGCGTGCGGCATCCGGACCGATCTCCGCCAGCAGCTCGTCCAGGCTCACGAATTCGCCGGCGCGCTTCGACATGCCGACCTCCTCGCCATCGCGCACGAAGCGAACCCACGCCATCAGCAGGTAATGGACGCTGTCCGGCTTGAAGCCCAGGGCCTGGGCGGCGGCCTTGTTGCGCGCCACGGTGCCATGGTGGTCCTCGCCCCACAGGTAGATCAGCTCGTCGAAGCCACGGCTGAACTTTTCGGCCAGGTAGCCGATGTCCGACGCGAAGTAGGTCGGCTGACCGTTGCTGCGGATGACGACCCGGTCCTTCTCGTCGCCGTACTTCTCTGCCCGGAACCAGGTGGCGCCATCTCCGTCGTACACATCCCCCTTGCCGCGCAGCTCGTCGAGCGCGCGCGGGACCCAGCCCTCGGCATGCAGCGAGCCTTCCGACTTCCACACGTCGAAACGCACGCCGAGTGCCCGAAGGCTGGCCTCGATGCCGTCCCGGATGCGTTCGGAAGCCCAGCGGCCGAGCACCTCACCGGCGTCCGCGCCCTCAGCGGTGGCCGCCTCCCATACCTCGGGCGGGACCTGCGCCGCGAGCTCCGAGACATAGTCGCCGTGGTAGCCGTCCTCCGGCAGCTCGGTACCTTCATGACGAGCGGCCACCGACAGGCCGAGGTTGCGCACCTGTGCGTTGAAATCGTTGAAGTAGTACTCGCGCCTGACATCGTGACCGACGGCTTCGAGGACCCGGCTCAGCAGGTCGCCCACGAAGGCGCCGCGCGCGTTGCCCACCGTCAGTGGCCCGGTGGGGTTCGCGCTCACGAACTCGACGTTGATCCGATGCGGCTCGGCCACTCGCACGGCTCCGTAGGCGGCCCCTTCCTCGCGGATGACGCCGACCTGCGCGGCAACCCAGGCAGGGTCGAGGTTCAGGTTGATGAAGCCCGGTGGCGCCACGCTGGTCGTCAGCACGCCGGCAGGCGTGCCCAGTTGGGTGCGGAGCGTCTCGGCGATCGCGAGAGGGGCGGCGCGCGCCAGTGGCGCGAGCTGCATGGCCGCATTCGTCGCGAAATCGCCGTGCTCCGGGCGCGACGGTCGCTCGATCCCGATCGGCGGCAGCGTGGCATCGGCTGGCAGCCGCAGCTCGCCGGCCGCGATCGCGCGGTCACGGGCTTCGCCAATCGCCGTACGGAGCGTGTCGCGGATGCTGGCCATGGTCGGCGATTCTAGCCGCCGGCCGGTGGACACCCGTGGGGAACGGACCTCAGGTCGGTGAGCTGGCCCGCGTGCTCGCTGGGCGCAGGACCGCCGGGCGCTCGCGCCGCCTGGCGGATCTGACGGCACGTGCCGCTCCCACGCCTCCGATCGACAGTGCGGCCAGGACCAGCGTGATCGCGGGCGACTCGGAGTCAGGGGCCGTCATCTGTTGAGCC
>DASSCW010000271.1:0-2908 GCA_035697465.1 Candidatus Limnocylindria bacterium
GCTTCGCGATCGCATCGCGGACCTTCCGTCGTTCACTTCAAAGGGCGGCCCATAGCCAACAGCTGACCTGGGTCAGTCGTGCCCTTTACCGCCCCCTCCACCCTTGCCGCCGCCACCACCCTTGCCGCCGCCGTCGCCACCGCCCCCCTTGCCGCCGCCGCCACCGTTGCCGCCGCCACTGGCACCGCCGCCCTTTCCGTCACCGTTGCCGCCGCCCCCTGGGCTACCGCCGCCACCGAAACCGCCACCACCAGAGCCGCCGCTGCCCTTTGCACCCCTGGGCCGCCGCCACCGCCAGTCGCACCGCCGCCGCTAGCATTGCTTCCATCGCCGCTCGTACCGGCATCGCCGCCACTCGGATTGCTACCCGCGTTGCCGCTGCCGTCGCCCGTATCGCCTGCCCCACCGCCACTGGCACCGTCACTGCCAGTGTCGGCACTTGCAACGCTGGCGCCAAAGCTGCCCTGGAACCCTCCCTGACCCCCGCCGCTACTATTGGCAGGGCGCACTCTGGATGCCTGAGTCGACGCCAACAGGAGCTTCACCTTGGTCCACCACGCCCGCAGGGCGACGGGCAGGCTCTGCTTGCTGCGGGCGACGACCTGGCTCGCGGCAGCTTCGTCATTCGGCGACGGCAGCGGACCGGATCGAATCGAAGAGGGCACCCCGATCGGCTTCAGCGCGGGCGTGGGCGGATCGAACATCAGGGCGGTAAGCCGAATCGGGTCGGGCGTAACCGGGGGGTCGGGCGCAACTGTCGCCTCGACCACGACGGTCGGAACGAGCTCGAGCGGCTTCACCGCTGGCGTGGGAGGCAACGCGTCGGTAGCTGCCGCCTCTGCAGGTGCCTCAGCTGACCGGGGCGCTGCTGCCCTCCCGGACGCGGCGACTGACCGTTGCTCCGCGGCGCCACCATCGACGGCGCCGGGCTCGATATCAAAGGGCGCCATCGCGCGCCGCTCGGTCATAACCAGCGGGTCGGCGGGACTTCCCCGCCCGTCGTTCGGCGAGGGGGTTATGGTAGGCACGATCTGGCTGTCGGGCGACGCTGGATCACCAGGTCCCGGCGCCAGCGCATCGGATGATTCGCTTCGGGTCCTGTCCGGAGGAGACGTGCCCTCCTGTTCTACCTCGCCCGGGAGCAGTTTCAGGGGCGTCCGGTCGGCGAGTACAGGGGGCGGAAAATTGCGCAGTGATCGATCGCCGAACTCGTGATACGCCGCCCATATAACGCCGCCGAATATGGCATGCACCGCACCAATCAAGCCGATCACCAAAGGTCTGCGCACATTGAGTCGGTCATCGTTGCCATTAATAGTTTCTTGATACTCCGTAACAACTTGACGTTGTGCCCGATAGCGAAGGCCAAGACGGCTCATGTCCTCCCTCCGTTGGCTCGATATCAGCGGCTTTGCTTGCAAGTGATCATCGCATTTGAGACGCCTCTCGGCAAGTCGTCTTCTGCCGACCAGCCGGATCTGGGAATTGCTTGCGAGCGCGTACGCGGCAGGGTGGGGGCCCGGGACGCGAGCGCGCGACCCTTTGGCGCCGAGCTGGTCCAGAACGGCTGATGCCTGTCGCGGCTCGCGCGCACCGGCCTGCCCTTCCGCCCGGCGACCCGATTCGGCACGATCGTACGGTTGATCAGGTTCCAGTCGCCGATCGTGACCCGGATCACCGGCTGGATGTTGAGGACCTTGGCGACGTCGTCGTCCGGGCTTCCGATGGTCGCTTCGTGTCACGACCGGCGGTCGCCTTTTCCAATTTCGACTTCTGCTATCCGATCCGGAAGCGCTCGCCCAAGTTCGCACGTGCATCGTTCAGGAGGCCAGTCTGGCCTCACCGTGCCCGGAGTGCGCCGCCAGCACCCCCAGCGCTGCCACTAGGATCCCCTGGGCCTGTTCCTGTCGCACCGGCCGCCCACCCCATCCTTGCCTCATTGCCCACTCCCGGACGCTGCGCTGCAAGCCGACGACATGCCACACACAGCTGCCGGCAGGGCTCGAGATGCCGCCCAACGCCGCCATTGCCTTGTGCACCCGACCGCGCGCATGAAGCTGCCGCTTAGGTCAGGCTCGCGCCCGGTGCCGGGCACGCGCAGAACTGGAAACGCCCGGAGCGGTTCGAGCTGGGCGATGATGAACGCCGCCTGGAAGTCCTTGGCGGCGTCATGCATCGCCTGGTCGATGGTGCCGGCGCGCAGCATTTTGCCGAGCGTGTCGACGGTCCTGTGATGATATACGATCCGGCCGTCCGGATCCTTCTCCCGGACCTGCTCTAGCTCGCGGCCGCGCCCCTCGTGCGGCTTGACCCGACGGCTCATCGATCGCTTCCTGGCCGCCGGCCGTACAGCCGGTTGACCTCGTTGATCAGCGCCTGCCGGGTCCAGTCGTCGCGGACGTCCTCGGGCCGGAGCACGGCCACGCCCTGCGAACGCCACGCCGCCCGACGCATGGCGAGCAGGTCCTCGTCACTGGGCGCGGTGCGCGGCTGGTGTCGCGCCAGGCACGAGCGGTAACCTGCGGGCCCGATCATCGGCTGACCTCCCGCAGGACCGCTGCGTAGCCGGCGACGTCGACCTGACTGTCGAAGTGCCTGGGGTCGCGGGCGAGCCGCGCGAGCTTCAGGTCGATCAGGCACAACACCACCTGCGCCGGGCTGACCTTGGTGCCGAGCGTCAGTGACCACCGCGCAGCGACCCGCTCGAACAGATTGATCGGCTCGCCATACTCACGCCGGCGCTGGTTCACCAGGCCGGCGGCATGCTCGAGGAGCTCCGGCCCATTCATGGGGCCGCTCCGCGGCGGGTGGTACAACCACCCGCCGAGATCGCGCTTGCCTCAGCACATGAGAGGCGCAAAGTCGGTCCGGCCATGGTCCTCTTCCGAAGGGTGATCCTGGTGAGGAT
>DASSCW010000272.1:0-9308 GCA_035697465.1 Candidatus Limnocylindria bacterium
CGTGATGGCCGGCTCCATCGCCGGTGCCAGCATCACCTATCTCACCGGCGTGCCGGTCTAACCGATGCGGGTGACCGTGCGTACCTTTGCGATCCTGCGCGAGCTGTCGGCGGATCGGGCCGAGGTGACGGTGCCGGCCGGCAGCGTCATTGAGGACGCCTGGCGGGTCCTGGCAGAACGCTTCCCGGCGCTTGACCCGCACCGGCCGTACGTGCGCCCTGCCCGTAACGGCGCGTACGCCGCGTGGGACGTCAGCCTGGCCGATGGCGACGAGGTCGCGTTCCTGCCGCCGGTGAGCGGCGGCTCGGTGACGGGCCTGACATCCGATCCGATCGACGTGGCTGCCCTGGAGGCGGCCGTCGCCGATCCGCACCGCGGCGCGCTGGTCACCTTCGTGGGCAGCGCCCGAGTAACCGCCGACGACGGGCGTCAGGTCCTGGAGCTCGAGTACGAGGTGTTCGAGGTGATGGCGCTGGCGACCCTCGACGAGATCTGTGGCGAGGTGGAGGCGCGATGGCCAGTGGCCGTGGCGGTGGTGCATCGAACCGGGCGCGTGCCGATCGGCGAGGCGGCCGTGGCGATCGTGACGGCCGCCCCACACCGGGCCGAGGCGTACGAGGCGAACCGGTTCGTGATCGAGGCCATCAAGGAGCGGCTGCCGATCTGGAAGCGGGAGAGATTCGCCGACGGCACCGAGTGGAAGCGGCCCGGCGCCTGACGAAACTTCAGGGCGCGAGCTGCGCCAGCCAGCGATCCGCGTCCCTGGGCGATCGCAGGCGGACGGCGACGAGGTCCGGGCGTGCCGCCAGCAGCGGCGGGTACTCGCGTCGACGGCGTCGGTAGGTGCTCAGGATCCACCACAACAGGCTGTCTCGCTGCAGGAGGTGCATGGACAGCGTCTCGCGATTGCCTGTGCCCGGCCAGAGCTCCTCCTGCGTCCTGACGCGCCGGCCGGTGCGCACGACGTAACGCCACAGGATGGTGCGCAACGGGAAGTCCAGCCAGACGACCGCCTCCGCTCGCTCCCAGACGAGATCGCGGACCGCTGAGTAATTGCCGTCGACGACCCATGCGTCGGCCGCGACTGCGCGCTGGACCCGCTCCCGCATGACGTCCCAGGGCGCATCCCGCCAGCCACGCTCCCAGTGGAGCGCGTCCAGCTCGACATGTGGAACGCCCAGTCGCGCCGCGATGGACCTGGCCATGGTCGTCTTGCCGGCAGCGCTGGTGCCGACCACGTTGATCCGTCGAAAGGGAAACGGGGATGCGGCGGCCATCGGCCGGCCATTCTATCCGCGCCGGCGGCCGGTCCGCCGTTTGGCGGAAGCGAGCGGCCCATGCACAATGTGCGGCCTGATGCCGACCCCCAAGCCGGGCCAGATCCGCTGCCCGACCTGTCATCGACCCACGCCCCCGGCTGCCTTCTGCACGCAGTGCGGTGCGGCGATCCCAGCCTCGGCGCAGCCGCGGCCGCGTGGCATGGATCGCAACGAGCTCGAGGAGCGGATCCGGACCCGCAAGCCCGGCGAGGGAGGCCTTCGTCGCGGTACGCCGCTGGACGAAAACGAGCGGCCGGCGTCTTCGGGTGGCTACGTCCCGTTCGTGCCGGAGCCGGAAGACGCAAGGGCGGTCCGCGAAGAGGAGGCGGAGGTGCCCCCGACGAACGTGGACAACACGCCATCGGACTTCGATTGGCCGCGCAGGGACGCCCCCGAACGGGTACCGCCGGCCGCCGGGCCACCTCCCTATGAGCCGCCCGCCGCACCTGCGTACGACGACACGCCGGCGGAGGTCTACGAGCAGGCCGCCGACGCCGATGACGATGTGCCGTACGGCGCGCCGGAAGATGCCTACCCGTATCCGTACCAGGGTGGTGGCGACGATGGACGCCGTCGCGGGCCGAGTGCCCTCCCGATCTTCGGCTTCATCCTGCTCTGCGTGCTGGCGCTCGGCGTCGGTGCGGTGCTGGCCAACATGCTGGGTGGCGACGCTGGCATCGGGCAGACGTCACCCACGCCATCGGCCGAGGCCAGCGTCGAAGCCTCGCAGGAGCCGACCGTGGCGCCCACCGAGGTGCCGTCAGACGAGGCCAGCGCGACGCCGGAGCCGACGGATGGACCGATCACCTTCCCGGACGGTGCCGTGATCACGGTCCAGCCCTGCGCAACGCAGGGAATGTCGTTCGACGGCTGCGACGAGGACGGGTCGCTGATCAGCGATCCGACGATGTGGGTCTGGATCGGCTTCGACGACACCGGCGCGGACGATTCGATCACCATCACGCTGCAGAGCGACGGGCAGACGGTCGACCAGCAGGAGAGGATCCTCGGCGAGGTTCTCGATAACTGCGAAACCAACGGCCAGCCGATCTGCAGCGGCTACCTGATCGGCGCCGCCTACCGGGACCTCCAGCCCGGCGACTACGAGCTGATCGTCCGCCGCGACGATGATTTTGCCGACGCCGCCACCTTCACGGTGGAGGGGTAATCGGGCCGGCTACTCCGGCCAGCTCGGGCGAGCTGTTCCTCCCGCATCACGCCGCCGCGCAGCGAGCGCACTGATCGCCTCCATCACGCAGCGATTCGCAGCCGCAGCCGTGATCTCGGCTACGTCGTAGGCGGGCGCGACCTCCACCACGTCCATCCCGACCAGCTCGACCGCCATCACCACCTGGCGGATGGCGCGCAGCACCTCGCGGCTCAGCATCCCGCCGGGTTCTGGAGTCCCGGTGCCCGGGGCCATGCCGGGGTCGATCACGTCGATGTCGACCGACAGGTAGATGACCTCCGGCCCGTCCAGCGCCTCGGCGATCGCATCGGCAACCACGGCCTCCGCGCCTCGCTCTTCGATCTCGGTCATGAAGTGGGTGCGCAGTCCGTTGGCGCGCATCCACTCGATCGTCTCGGGCGGGGGCCAGTAGCCGTGCAGGCCGACCTGGACGAAGTTCCGCCCGGCCACGGCGCCCGACTCGATGAGGCGGCGCATTGGGGTGCCGTGCGAGCGCAGCGAGCCCCAGGTTGTCGCCGCGGTGTCGGCGTGCGCGTCGAAATGGACGATCCCCAGCCTGCGCGGCGCGACCGCTTCGGCCACCGCCGATGCGGCGGGATATGTGATCGAGTGGTCGCCGCCGAGCACGATAGGAATGGCGCCGGCCGCAGCCACGAGGGCCACCTTGCGGCGAATGACGTCGTGCGCACGCTCCGGGTTGCCGGGCACGACCGGGGCGTCGCCCGCGTCCGCGACCTCGAGCCACTCGAAAGGCAGGATGCCGTGCTGCAGCGCGTTCAGCGAGCCTGAGTGATAGGTGGCGGCGCGGATGGCGTTCGGGCCGAACCGGCTGCCGGGCCGATGGCTGGTCCCCTCGTCGTACGGCGCGCCGACGATGGCCACGTCCGGCCGGCGCTCGGCGAGCTCGTCATCGGTCAGGTAGGGGAGCTTCTGGAATGAGGGCAGCCCCACATAGGCAGGCAGATCGTGCGCGTTGAACTCGTGGTAGGGATCCGCACCGACCGGGGGGTTCTCGTCGTTGGTGCCGCGCTGGCGGCGAATCTCGTCTGGCATTCGGTCTCCGGCGGGAGCGAGTCCCGCCTCCAGAGAGTGAGCGCCGTCGCGGTGCGGAGCAGGCCCACTCAGCCGAAGCGCGCCGATCCTAGCAGAGAGACCCGCCCGCGGCCCCTGCTACCATCGCGCCGCATGGCTGCCCAGCGCCGCCACTACTCGATCGAGGACGCCAACGCCCTCATTCCGCAGGTGCGCGCCGTGCTGCTCCAGCTGGCCGTTGAACAGCGGCGCATGGACGCTGCGCACGCCGAGATGCACCGGCATCTGGCGGGGAATGGCGATCCGTCATCGGCCCGGCAGGCGGACCGGCTGGAGCGCGAGGCAGCGCAGATCGGCGAGGGGATGCGGAATCTGGCCGGCATGCTCGAGGAGATGGGCGTCCAACTGCGCGATCCGGAGATGGGGTTGGTCGACTTCCCGGGCCAGCGCGACGGTCGCGACGTCTGGCTGTGCTGGCGACTGGCCGATCCGAGCGTCGCCTTCTGGCACGGGACGGACGAGGGATACGCGACCCGGAAGCCATGGTGACCGAGTTCGTCGTGGTCGGTGACCTCTCGCTCGACATCGTGGTTACCCAGTCAGCAGCGCGACGCGACGGCTCCGACGTGCCGGCCATGATTCGGATCGGTCCCGGCGGGCAGGGCGCGAATGTGGCCGTACGGCTGGCACGCCAGCGCGCAGCGGCCCGCCTGGTCGCTCCCTGGGCCGATGACGCCGCCGGTCGCCTGCTCCGCGAGGCGCTCCATGCAGATGGCGTCACCTTGGCCGCGCTGCCCACCCGGCGCTCGACGGTGGTGCTCGCCATGCTCGACGAAGCCGGGGAGCGCACGATGTTCTCCGACCGCCAGACACTTGACCCGGACGCTGTCGCCGGCGCGATCGAGGGTGCCGCCTGGCTGCACTGCTCCGGCTACCCGCTCCTCGACGACCGCACCGGCGATGCGCTGGCGGCGCTGCTCGGCTCTCGCCCCTCGTCCGTTCGCCTCAGCGTGGCGGGCGGCTCCGTCCCGCCCGATCCGGCGCGCGTCTCGCGCCTGCGGGCGCGGCTTGCCGCTGCGCGGCCGGAGCTGATCCTTCTCAGCGCGGACGAGGCCGAATCAATGCTCGGGCGGCCGAGCCCGCGGGCGCTGGCAGCCGCCACGGGCGCGCAGGAGCTGGCTCCGGTGGTCATCGTCACGGCCGGGGCCAGCGGGTCTGCCGCCGCGGCCGGGGCCGTCAGGTTCGACATCGCCGCCGATGACCTGCCGGGACCGATCCTCGATGCCACCGGCTCCGGCGACGCGTACGTGGCTGGTCTCCTGCTCGAGCTGGCGGAGGCTGTCGAATGGCCTCCACCGGAGACCGATCTGCGCCGCGGCATGGAGGCCGGCAGCCGGCTGGGCGCCCAGGTCGCGCGAGCCGTCGGCGCGCAGGCGTTCATCGATGACGAGAGGCGAGCGGGATGACGCTGCTGATGTCCCGGGAAGTGGAAGCAGCGCTGGACTCTGGCCGGGCCGTGGTCGCGCTCGAATCCAGCCTGATCGCGCAGGGTCTGCCGCCACCGCACAACCTGCAGACCGCCATCGCGGCGGAGCGGGCGGTGCGGGAATCCGGCGCCACCCCCGCAACGACCTGCATCGAGAACGGGCGGCTGGTGGTTGGTGCGTCAGCGGACCTGCTCGAACGTCTGGCCGATGTCTCGCGGCCCGTGGCCAAGGCAGGTTCGCGCGACCTCGGCCCGCTGCTGGCTGCCGGGTCGCTCGCGTCGACCACCGTGTCGGCTGCCATGCGCCTGGCCCACCTGGCAGGGATCCGGCTCCTCGCCACCGGCGGCATCGGCGGCGTCCACCGGCATTCAGCGTCGGCCACGAGCTGGGACGTTTCGTCGGACATCGACGAGCTGGCCGCCACGCCGGTCGCGGTGGTCTGCTCGGGGGCAAAGTCCATCCTCGACCTGCCGGCCACGGTCGAACTGCTGGAGACGCGCCGCGTGCCGGTCGTCGGTCTCGAAACCGACATGCTGCCCGCCTTCTACGCCGCCTCGTCCAGCCTGCGGCTCAACCATCGCGTGGACTCGACGGGAGAGGCGGCAGGGGTGGTCGCCGCGCACCTCGCGCTGGCCGGTGCGGGCGGCATCCTCCTCGTCCAGCCCCCGCCCGCGCAGCTCGCGCTGGATGCCGCGGATGTCGAGGGATGGATCGCGTCGGCGCTGGCGGAGGCGGAGGCGACGGCTGTGCACGGCGCCGCGGTGACGCCATTCGTGCTGGCCGCGGTCTCTGCCGCGTCGGGCGGACGTGCCCTGCAGGCCAACATCGGCCTGATCATCAACAACGCGCGCACGGCGGGCGCCATCGCGGTCGCGCTCGCCGGAAGGAGCTGAGGGTCTTTACGGCCGGGGTATCCTGCGGCGGATGCGCATCTATGACGGAAGCCCGCGGCAGGACTGGGAGGAAGTCCTCCGCGCGATCGGCGCCTTCGCGGACCGCGAGAAGCTGAAGGAGTTGCTGCTCCTGGAGCTCGACGAGGGATTCCTGCTGCAGGGATTGGGGCTCCCGGCCGGCGGCGCCGACTCGGACACGTTCGGCGTCCTCGCCAAGCGGACCTACGAGCTCCTGGACGAGCAGGTCGCCCAGCTCATGGATGAGGCAGCCGCCGCTCGGAAGGCAGCCGCAGAAGCAGAGATCCCGCATGCGGACGTGGTCAACTACTTCGAGCAGGCGATGCGCGTGATCGGTGCGTGGATCGATTCTGAGAAGGCGCGCGACGTATTCCTCTTCGAGCAGGACGGCTCTTTCGTCCTGCGGATGCTGCACGCGTCGGCCGGCGGCGCGGTCGGCCATCAACTGGCCGAGTTCACGAAGGATGAAATTCTGGCTATGATCGAGGCTGCACCGCAGCAGCGCGGCGCCGCAGCCGCGGCGATTCCCGCAGCGACTCCCGCGGCACAAGCTCCACCAGGGGAGGCCTCGCAATGAAGGCGTTGAAAGTCCTGTTCATCGGCATCGGCGCCCTCCTGGCGGCGATGATCGTCATCCCGCTGACCATCCTGGCCGGCCTCTTCGTGTGGCTCAAGCTCACCGAAGACGCCGAGGAGGACGACCTGGAGATCGAGGACACCATCTGACCTCGGACTCCGGACCATGGACCGATACGGGCGCCTGATGGGCGCCCGTTCTGGTGTGTGGCGTCTCAGCCCGCGCTGAGCGCCCACGCGGCGGTCCAGGCCACGGCCGCCAGCAGGAGCGCGTACCAGAGCCGCTGCTCAGAGGTCGCTCCCACTCCGATAGCCACAAGGCCCAGCGCGCCCAGGGCGAGCGAGGCCGGATTAGGCGCCCCGCCCAGGAGGAGGAGCGCCCCGACCCCAATTCCAACCACAACGGCGCACCCGACCGCCAGCCGCAGGGTGCTCCGGCGTCCGATCACCTGCGCGATGCTGCGTGATCCAGTTGCCTCGTCCACCTGGAAATCGCGCAGCAAGTTCGCCAGGTGCGCGGCGACCGCCAGCAGCGCGGCCAGCGGCACGGCCGGCAGGACACGTCCGGGATCGATGCCGACGCCAGCCGCGATCCAGAGCGGGAGCACGCCGAAGCTCACCGTGTAGGGGAGGGGTGAGAGCGGCGTTCGCGACAGGACGAGGTTGTAGGCGGCTGCGCTCAACGAAGCCACCAGTCCCAGGGCCAGTGGCCCAGCCCCAAGCCACAGGGATGCAGCCAGCTGGAGCCCGAGCCCGCCGGACGCGATCCACAGCGCCGCGCCAGGCGACAGCTCGCCTGCCACCAGCGGCTTCTCGACGCGGCCCCCCACAAGGTCACGCTCGCGATCGGCCAGGTCGTTCGTGGCGCCGGTGAAGATCTGTGAGCCAGCCACTGCCAGCACGGTCTGCCACAGGCGATGGTCGAGCGGCTGACCGGCGCGCTCGAGCAGGATCGCGCCCAGCACCGCGGACAGCAGCGTGACTGCCACCGCCGGCGCCGGATGGATCAGGCGAGCGGCCGCGACCAGGAAGCTCACCAGCGCATTGTGCGTGGCACGCGCGATGCATGGTTGGGGGGTATGACGACTCGCCAAGGCAGGCCCAAGGCTCGGGCGCATCGGCTGCGTCGCGCCATCGCGGCTGTCCGCCGCCGCATCGCCGAAGAGCGGGAGCTCCTCCTGTCGCCACGCATGGAGCTCGCCGCCGCACGACAGCTCGTCCGCTCGCATCGCCAACTCGAGGTCCTGAGCCGCCAGCTGCGCTAACCACCGACAACGGAATGTCGAGGGGTGCTGATGATGCTCGGTCGCACGATCTCGATGGCGCTCGCGATCCTCATGGCCGCCTGCGCGGCGCCGTCAGCCCAATCTGCAAGCGTCACTCCGCAAGGAAGCCTCACCGGCGCGCCTTCGATGTCGGCCGCGCCGACCTTGGCCTTCACGGTCGAGGAGGCTGACGAGGCTCCGCCTGGAGCGATTGAGCTCCTCCTCACCTTCGGGCCCAAGTTCGAGCCTGAGGAGATCAGCGCCAGGCCGGGAACAATCGTCTTCTTCCTGAACAGCGACAAGGGAGACGGGCCGCCGGCCGCCCATAACTTCCTGCTGGGCAGGTCCCAGGAAGAGCCGCCGCTGGCCAGGTCACCGATCCTCGCGAACGGCGATGCCGTCGTCCTTACCGTTGAAGGAGTCGAGCCGGGCACCTACGTGTACTGGTGCACCGTGCCCAGCCCTGATGGTGCGCCCCACTCCGAGTACGGCATGGTCGGCACCCTGACCGTCGCACCCTAGATCCTGCCGGGCGGAGGTTCGTTCTGGCCGGACCGGCCGATGGCCGGCCATCGGCCTCTGATAGAATCGGAAAAACCCCGGAGGATCACGAGACCGATGCCGAAGTATGTCTTCGTCACGGGCGGCGTCACCAGCTCGCTCGGCAAAGGCATCACCGCCGCCTCCATTGGGCGAATCCTCAAGGCCCGCGGCGTACCCGTCTCGATCCTCAAGCTCGACCCCTACATCAACATCGATCCAGGCACGATGTCGCCGTACCAGCACGGCGAAGTGTTCGTGACCGATGACGGCGCCGAGACGGACCTGGACCTGGGCCATTACGAGCGCTTCATCGACGAGAACCTGTCGCAGGCGTCGAACGTCACCACGGGACGCATCTACCAGAGCGTGATCGCCAAGGAGCGCCGCGGCGACTACCTGGGCGGCACCGTCCAGGTCATTCCGCACATCACCAACGAGATCAAGGAGCGGATCGCGCGCGTCGCCCGTGAGGGAACGGGCAGCGTGGCGGCCTCAGGGCTGGCGGCGCACGGGGTCGTGATCGTCGAGGTGGGCGGCACGGTCGGCGACATCGAGTCGCTGCCGTTCCTCGAGGCAATCCGCCAGATGCGGAAGGACGTCGGGCGCCGCAACGTCCTGTATGTCCATGTCACGTGGCTGCCGCAGATCGGCGCCACCGGTGAGCTGAAGACGAAGCCGACCCAGCACAGTGTCAGCACGCTGCGCGGCATCGGTATCCAGCCGGACGTCATCGTCCTGCGCAGCGACGAGCCGATCGAGGACGAGCTGCTGGACAAGGTGGCGCTCTTCACCGACGTCGACGTGCACGCGGTCATCCCGCTCCGGACGGCGCGCAGCATCTACGAAGTGCCGCTCCTGCTCGAGCGGGCTGGCCTCGGCAAGCTGATCACCCGCGAGCTCGAGATCCCGTCGACCGAGCCGGACCTGACCGATTGGCAGGACCTGGTTGCCCGCATCCGCGCCCCGCGTCCGGAGCTCGAGATCGC
>DASSCW010000273.1:0-4034 GCA_035697465.1 Candidatus Limnocylindria bacterium
GGCCACTCGACCTCGCTCTCGCCACCGAGGCGCTCGACGGCGGCCACGTGTGACGGGTCGACGAGGGCGCGTGTCGTGCCGCGCCAAACGTGCGGGATGGTCACCAGCGGTTCAGCGGCCTCGGCCGCGTCGAGGGGGAGCGATCCGTCGTGGTCCCACAGCTCGAATCCACGCGTCTCGCGGATGCGCTCGATCGACCGCCATGGGCCGCTGGGCGGTTTGACCTGCACGTCGCGATGCAGCGCCACCAGCCGTTCGTCTCGATCGGTCAGGATCGGGTCCGGGCATCGGATCCGGCCGTTCACCCGCACCGCCCGCTCGGGCAGCGATGGCGCGTCGATCAGGTCGCCCACCCGCCACTCCCGCGCGCCGGCGAGGCGCCTGGCCATGCCCGGATTCGCGCCGGAGCGCCGTATGGCCAGCAATCCGCCCACGACCAGCGCGATCGCGGCGATGAGCACGGCAACGGCGGCGGCAGGCATGCGGCGCCGATTATCACGCGATAAGCGGCCGGTAAGCAGCGACTCGTAGGGTCAATCCACGCATCACCTGCCGGAGGATCACCGCCACCTGAACGTCCGTCGCTCGCAATCGTCTCGGGCTTCGTGCAACGGAGGTTCGATCCGTGCTTACTCACCCGCGCGCCGGGAGGCGCGCCCCTGCCTCGCGCGCTGGCAGGCTGCAGCCGTGGGCGCGCCCTACGCCAGGCTCCCGCGTGCTGCCGCGTGGCCGTCTGCTCGCCCTCCTCGCGCTTCCACTGATCGGCGGTATGTCCATCGGCACCGTGCTCGGGCAGCCTGGTGAGCCCGCCATGGCCCTGACGGCAGCCCAGGCCGAGCAGCTGGGCATGGCTGTCACGATCCTGCAGCGCCGGGACATTGCTGCGGGACTGGCCGAGGTGCATGTTCCCGGCTGGACGGTCGCCACTCGGGAGTCGGGCGCCAATCGCCTGCTGGCGCTCTCCGCCGACGGATCCGTGGCGGCGGTCGCCATCAAGGTCGGCCCGGAGCCGTCGACCCTGATCCTCGCTCACGCGGACGGCTCGCAGCTGCAGGTTCGACTGGGCGGGCTCATGGCGGCAGGCTTCTCGCCGGATGCCAGCTGGCTGGCGGTGATCGACGGTGCCGGTTCCCTCTGGCGCGTCGACGCGTCCAGCGGCCAGGCAACGCGCCTGGCGGACGGTCCATTCCTGGGCAGCCCGGTCATCGACGTAACGGGCTCGATCCTTGCCCTGCGAGTGGCATCGGTCGAGGCGCCATTCGTGTCGCGGCTGGCGCGCCTTGCGCCGGGAGGCGCCGCGGTCACCCTCCTCACCGACGACCAGCTCGTCTACGGTGTCCAGCCGCTTGACGACGGCAGCCTGGCGGTCATCGCCCATCAGCCGTCGGGGACGGTGGTCGTGCGGGAGGACACCAGCGGGCCACGGCGGCTGCTGGCGAACCTCGGGCGGGACGCCGTCAACGTGGCGATTGCGCCGAACGGCTCCGCCATTGCCTGGGAGCGGGCAGGCGAGGTCTTCGTGCAGGAACTCCCTGGGGGGCAGCCGCACTCCCTCGCGCGCGGCGCCAGACCGCGTTTCGGGCCGGACGGGCAGACGGTGCTGATAGAGGTGCAATCAGGCACGGCGCTCCTGGACCTGCGTGCGCGCCCGATTGCCATGTTCGCGTCCCAAATGGCCTTCGGGGCGTGCGGCGATGGGTGTCGACCATGACTCTCTCGACGTGGCTGCCGCGCCGCTTGCCAGCCGCAATCCTGCTTGGCCTCGCAGCGTCGATCCTGGCAGGGATCGGCCAGGTTCGGGCAACCGACGACTACACGCTGCCGTTCTACGACCCGGACGTCAGCCTGAGCTACGGCGTCGATCGCGACCCGCGAGTCGGCATTCAGCTCGACTACACCGGCAAGACATGGTGGGATGCCTCTCCCCATCCGGGGCGGGTATACGACAACCACACGGGCCTCGACTACCCGATGAGCCTGCTCAGCCCGCTTGCCGCCGCGAGGGGTGGCGTGGTGGCGGACACGGAGGGCGGATTCGGCACGCAGCAGTTCGGCAATTTCGGCAACTTCGTACGGCTGCGCCATGCCAGCGGCCGTCACACGCTGTACTACCACCTCGCCAGCAGGGCCGCTGGCGGCATCGCCGTGGCCTTCGACGAGGACGTGGTCGAGGGGCAGATGGTCGGCCTGTCGGGCTGCAGCGGGATCTGCTTCGGGCCGCACCTGCACTTTGAGCTCCTGGTGGACGTCGGCAACAACCTCGTCACGAGCGACCCGATGTTCCATCGGTCGTGGACGACGTGGCCAGGCCGTGTTCCCTTCCTGGCGAGCTACGTCCGTGAGAGCACCAGCGGGACGGAGGTCGTTCGCCAGGGACGCACGATCACGCACTGGGTCGAATTTCGGAACAGGGGCGGCAGGACGTGGCGTGCGGGCATCTGGCCCGGGCGGATCGTGCTCGGGACCTGGGATCCACCCAATCACGCCAGCCCGTTCGTCGCGTCTGACTGGTCGAATGACTGGCTCGCGACGCGCGTCGATGACGTGGTCACACCCGACCACGTCGGCCGCTTCACATTCGGCATTCGGGGCGGTGCGCCGCCGGGGACGTACGTCGAGACCTTCAACCTGCTTGCGCAGGGGGTCTTCTGGTTCGACCACGATCGGCTTGGCGGCTTCCATGTCCCGGTCATCGTCTCGAACCTGTCGGAGTAGGGACGCCGGAGAGAAGGAGGACCGATGCGGATACGTGGAGCCGCGGCCGTGGGTCGCCTGCTGATCGTGACCATCACCAGCGTCATGGCCGCCTGTGGCTCGCCGGGGCCATCCGCCCCGGCGCCGCAGGTCTCGGCGACGCCTTCCGCGCTGGCCACCTCGGCGTCGAGTGAAGGGCCGAGCAGCGCAGTCCCGGACGGCTTCCCAGTGATCGCGGGGGCAGGGTCGGTGACGTTTCCGGCCGATCGGAACCTGCTGGCACGTTGGCTCACCGACGCGAACGGAGCGCAGGTCTACGACTTCTATGTCGAGGCCCTGCCGCCTGCCGGATTCGAGATCGAGCAGGTCGCCCCGGGAGGTGCCGCCGCAGTCATCGGCTTCCGCGCGCCGGACGGTCGCCTCCTCGAGATCGCGCTCACCGCCTCCGATGGAGGGACGCAGATCGACCTGCGCGTGCCTGGGTCGTGACTCGTGCCGAGGTCGGCCCCGTGCTACCCTCGGATCGACAATCGAAGAGCGACAGGGGAGCGCCAGGGCGCTGAGAGTGCGGCGAGCCGCAGACCCTCGAACCTGATCTGGGTCATGCCAGCGAAGGGAGTCGGTTTGGATCGTTGCGACGGCGCGCCTTGCCAAGGTGCGCCGTCCGTCGTTCTCCGATGCGTGAAGGAGTTGCGTTGGAGGCCGGCGCGAAGTTGAAGGCGGTGCTCGTGGCAAGCGGCGATCCACTCCCCTCCGACGAGAAGTGGCTGGACGAAGCCGACCTCGTCGTGGCGGTGGACGGTGGCGCGGGCTGGCTCGCGTCCATCGGGCGCCGGCCCGATGCCCTGGTTGGCGACCTCGACTCGGTCGAGCCGTGGCTCGTCGAACGCCTCGAGGCGGAGGGGGTGGCTGTCGAGCGTCATGCGACGGAGAAGGACAGCTCCGACACTGAGCTGGCCCTGGCCCACACCCTGCGCCTGGGGGCCGACCGCATCGTCGTGCTCGGCGCGCTCGGCGGCGAACGCCTGGATCACGAGCTCGCCAACGTGCTGCTGCTGGCAGGGCCGCCGCGGCTCGCCGGCGTCGATCTGCGGCTCGTCCGTGGGGCCAGCTGCCTGCGGATTCTCCGCGCCGGTGGATCGCTGACGCTTGAGGGCACGCCCGGGTCATTGGTGAGCCTGCTGCCGCTGGGTGGGGATGCGGTAGGTGTCACGACCAGCGGCCTGCGCTACGCGCTGAATGACGAACCCCTGCACATGGGAAGCACCCGCGGCCTCTCGAACGTGGTGGCCGCCCAGTCGGCATCGGTCCAGCTCAGGCAGGGAACCGTGCTGGTCATC
>DASSCW010000274.1:0-3634 GCA_035697465.1 Candidatus Limnocylindria bacterium
CGGAGACGCAGCACGGACATCGTCCAGGGCGCGTGAGGTCGCCGTGTTGCAGGCCAGGACGAGCACCTTCACGTCCTGGTCGAGGAGCCAGCGAACGCATTCGAGCGTGAAGCGGCGCACCTCATCGGCGGGCCGCGGGCCGTACGGCGTGCGCGCGTTATCGCCGAGGTAGACGGTGGCTTCGGCGGGCAGGCGACGCCGCAGCTCGGAAAGGACGGTCAGGCCGCCGACGCCGGAGTCGAAGACGCCGATGGGTCGAGGATCGCCGTTGCGCGCCACTCGCGCGTCAGCGCCGCGCGAGAGCCGGCGACGCGCGCTCGCGCAGGAGAGAGCTCAACGAGGCGGCCAGCTGTTTGACCCCCTGCGAGATGGGTGCGTCCGGGCTCCCCGACACGAAAGGCACGCCCTCGTTGTTGGCCGCCAGCACCAGCCGGCCATCGGACACGATCTCGAAATCGATCGAGTTGCCAAGGGCGGCCTCGACATCGGCCTTGGAGATGCCGCCGGTGGAGTCTGATCGGTTCAGGATGGTCGCTAGCTTGCTCGGCGGGTAGCCGATGGCGTCGAACGCCTCGCCGGCCATGACAAGGTTGCGGATGGCCATCGAGTCGTAGGTCAGGACCTGCAGGATCAGGTCTGAAGCGTCCAGGAAGACGAGCACGTCGTCGCCCAGGCCGGCGCGGGTGTCAATGATCACGAACTCGTACAGCTGGCGGAGGATGCTCAACGACTTTTCTAGATCGCGGACCGTCACCATCTCGGCCATCTCGACGCGCGGTGGCGCCAGCAGGATGTCGATGCCCGATGGGTCCTTCCAGGTGACATCGCCGACATCCGACTCGCGAATGCGATCGGTCGGAAGGTTGACGATCGACGGAGCGGTTGCTGGCACCCGCAGGAGGCCACGCAGGTCGCTGAACTGGAGTGAGCCATCCACCAGGCAGACCCGATGGTTGACGCCGAGTGCCACCGCCAGGTTGTAGGCGATGGTCGTGCGACCCACGCCGCCCTTCGGCGAGAAGAGCGAGATCATCATCGAGCCGATGCGAGTCGCCTCGGCGGTGCGCTGCTCGTAGGTCTTGCGCACGATGGTCGTCAGGTCGAAGCCAGAGAAGGGCATCTTCAGCACGCTGTCGATGCCACGCTCGGCGCTCTCGGCCACGGGATTCTGCGGGACCGTGAGCATCACCACGCCAACCTGCGGCTCGGCCTGGCGGATGCCGTGCGCGACATCGGTCCCCTGCACTCGACCCTGGAGCAGCGCGTCCACGATGACGACGTCCGGCTTGTACTCGCTGACGGCCGCGACAGCACGGTCACCTGCCGTCACCACATCGAGCATCTTGATCTGGGACTGCGCCTGCAGCAGCTGGCGCATGTGCGCCGCGACCTGCGGGACGTCCTCGACCACCAGGAGCCGGATCTGATCAGCCACGCGTGTCCTCTACCCTCGTGCCAGCGGCTACCGTCGGGTGCCGTCCCCGTCACTCATCGGCACGCCTGATCACGCTGATCCTGCGCTCGCTGGCCGCGTTGGGCGGTTCCAGGTCGTGCGAGCCGTAAGCGATCTCGACCACCATTCCGGCCTCCCGGACGACGGCGGTGAGTGCGTCATCTGATGGGTACCAGAGCCGATGGCTAGCCGGAAGCCGACTTATCGTACCATCGGGTCGTCCTAGATCGACGATCGTCGAGAAGGCCACGTGGAGCCCTTCCGGCGCCTCACGCCGCATCAATTGGCTCCGCCGTACCACGGGCCGGCCGTCCATTTCGCGTCGCCAATCGACCGAGAGAGGCAGGTCCCGCGCCGGCAGCAAGCCGGGCCCAAGGTCGTCCAGGATGACTCTGCCGCCCGATGCCAGCAACGGCAGGACGCCGGAGAGCATCCGGACCGCGTCCTCCGGACCGCCCAGGTGTGGCAGGACGCCGGCGGCCACCACCAGGTTGGCGCCGCCCGGCCCAAGGTGCTCGCGCAGGGGCAGCTGCGCGAGCCGTCGCACGTCCCCCTCCACCAGGTGAAGACGGCCCTGCTCGCGCGCCGCAGCCAGGAGCGGCTCAGCCGATACGCGCGCCTCCGCCCTGCGCAGCAGCGCGGCCGAGCCATCGACGCCCACGATCCGCCGAGCCTTACCGGCGGCGAAGGTGCGCAACAGACGGCCGGAGCCGCACCCGAGGTCGAGGACCGCGTGCCCGCTGTGACGCGTCTGCTCGCGGTAGAAGATGAGGTCCTCCACCACCGCGTCATGTTCGAGGTCGTAGAGCTGCGCCAACAGGTCGGCATCGGTCGGCTGCCCGGCAAAGATGTCGCCGCTCACGGCAGGTCGACGCGGCGCACGGCGAACCACTCCGCCGCTCCCGCGAGCAGGACGACGAAGATCGTGACCGGCACCGACAGCGCACCGCCCAGGCGCAGCCCGGCCAGCGTGATGATCACCACTCCCACCAGCACACCACGTCGCACGGCGCGCGCCCAGGCCCCGCGGTAGACGATGCGCCGGCGCACGACGAATTCGCCCAGGAATGCGAACGGCACCACCGCCAGCATGGCGGTGGTGGCGGCCAGGGCGATCACCACCAGCCGGTTCGAGCCGGCCGATGGGCAAGGCTGTGTCGGCAGCTCCGCGGGGCAGGCCGTGCCGGCGAACAGGAGCAGGCCGGCGGCGGACACGAGCGCCAGCCCGCCGAGCACCGCGACCGCGCGCCTGGTCCCCTGGCTCAACGCTCAGCGGGCCGCGTCGGGACAGATCTCGCGGAACGGGCAGAAGCCACAGCGCATGGGCGACGGGTTGGCGGCGAAGTCTCCGGCCCGGATGCCATCGCTGACCGTGGTCACCTGCTCGGCCGCCTTGGCGAGACGCTTCGGGCTGGCCGTACTCCGTCCCACGATGCCCGACTCCAGGAAGTGCAGCGCCAGCTCATCGGGCAGACGGCCGTGCTGCGACTCGTAGGCCAGGGCGTAGATCGACAGCTGCAGCGACTCCCGTGAGCGCCGCCCGGCGGTGGCCGGGTCACGCACGTCAGATGACTTGTAGTCGGTGATGGAGACCCGTCCGTCCGCGTCACGGTCGACGCGGTCGTAGCGTCCCCGGACTCGATCGCGGCCGAGGACCACCGAGAAGTCCTGCTCCACCGCGATCGGGCGAGCCGGCTCCAGCTGCTGCTCCTTCCAGAAGCGCTCCAGCGCATCTCGCGCCGCGTCACGCCTCGCCTGCTCATGCTGCTGGGTCAGGAATCCGACCGACTCCCAGTTTGCGTCCAGCTCCGCCTGCAGCTCCTCGAGACTCGTCGCGAGGCCGGCGAGCTGTCGCTTGTGGAACGCCTGGACCGCAGCGTGGAGCGCGCGCCCGTAGGCCATCTGGTGCGAGGCTGGGGTCGGGATGCGGATGACGTGCGCGTAGCGGTAGCGCGTCGGGCAGTCCAGGTAATCGCTGATCTGCCCGTAGCTGAGCGTCAGCTGCCGCTCGGCGAGCGCCGGCGGCCCCGCTGGCGAGGCCGGTCGCATGGCGGGCTTCTGGTGCCGGGCGAGCCGTTCGGCCACGCTGGGCCGCAGCGTCTCGACTGGCATGGCGGGCGGCAGGTCAAGTGCCTCGAGCAGGTATTGGCTCATGCGGCGAGCCTGCCGGTTGCCGTAGTC